>DATMAN010000055.1 GCA_035560005.1 Burkholderiales bacterium
GTAGCTCTTGGCCTCCCCACCGTACTTCTTCGACAGCACGTGCGTCATCGCCGCCGTCAGCGTGGTCTTGCCATGATCCACGTGCCCAATCGTGCCTACGTTCACGTGCGGCTTGGTACGCTCAAATTTGCCCTTTGCCATCTGGTTTCCTCGTCTTCTGCCTTGTCCGGAAGCTTCCCTGTAGAGATTGTTTTGGTGCCCATGGCGCGGATTGAACGCGCGACCTCTCCCTTACCAAGGGAGTGCTCTACCACTGAGCTACATGGGCAGCATCGAAACTGCCTTGACCCATCGATCTGGAGCGGGTGAAGGGAATCGAACCCTCGTCGTAAGCTTGGAAGGCTTCTGCTCTACCATTGAGCTACACCCGCCGGGCTTGTCCTTTCACCGGCAGCGTGCCATCGCGTCCGCAACAGGCGCCCGCGCCGGTCTTCCCGACTCCGACTAACTCTCTAATTTTTTTGGTGGAGGGGGAAGGATTCGAACCTTCGAAGGCTGAGCCAACAGATTTACAGTCTGCCCCCTTTGACCGCTCGGGAACCCCTCCGAACGAAAACGGCGAATTATCGGCAGGAAGCCAAGTCGTGTCAAACCCTTGCGTCTGTCCGGAGCGATTCTTGCCGACCCCAAAGTCACACGGCGGGATTGGAGAAGCGCAGATGGATGTCATCGATCTCGGCGAGCAGGTCCGGCGCCAGATCCACGGCAGCCGCATCAATGTCTTCCTTCAACTGCGCCAGGCTGGTGGCACCCACGATGGTGCTGGCGCAAAACCAGCGGCTGCGGCAAAAGGCGATGGCCAGCGTTGCAGGGCTCAGCCCCCGCTTTCGCGCCAGCGCGGCATAGGCCGTTACCGCCGGCTCCACATTGGGTTTGATGTAGCGCTGACCAAACGGCGGAAAGAGCGTGAGGCGTGCGCCTGCCGGCTTCGCGCCCCCGAGGTACTTGCCCGCGAGATGCCCGAACGCGAGCGGGCTGTAGGCCAGCAGCGGAATGCCTTCCCTGCGTGTCACCTCGGAGAGCGCCGGCTCGAAACTGCGATTGATCAGGTTGTAGGCGTTCTGTATCGAGACGGGTTTCGGGAGCCCGGCGCCTTCGGCGGCGCGCAGCCATTGCATCGTTCCCCACGCACTTTCGTTGGACAGGCCGAATGCGCGGATCTTGCCAGCCTTGATCAATTCCGCGAAGACGCCGAGTTGCTCCGCGATCGGCACGGTCGGACGCTCCTCGGCCGGATCGTAGAACAGCTTGCCGAACGACGGCACGTATCGATCCGGCCAGTGGATCTGATAGAGATCGATGCAGTCCGTCTGCAGCCTTCGCAGGCTGCCCTCGACCGCGGCGAAGACGTTCTTGCGATTGATGGCCAGCTCGCCGCCGCGAATCCAGTGGAAGCCGCGCCCCGGCCCGGTCACCTTGGTGGCGACGACGAGCTTG
Source organism: Burkholderiales bacterium (assembly GCA_035560005.1). Classification (NCBI taxonomy): domain Bacteria; kingdom Pseudomonadati; phylum Pseudomonadota; class Betaproteobacteria; order Burkholderiales; species Burkholderiales bacterium. The sequence continues at coordinate 1,438 of DATMAN010000055.1, forward strand.
TCGCGGCGCTGCTTCTTCAGCCAGTTGCCGAGAATGGACTCGGTACGCCCTTGTGTTTCGACGCGTGGCGGCACAGGGTACATTTCGGCGGCGTCGACGAAATTGACGCCGCGTGAGACCGCGTAGTCGAGCTGCTCGTGCGCCTGCCTTTCATCGTTCTGCTCGCCCCACGTCATCGTACCCAGGCAGACCTCCGAAACCTGCAGCGCACCGTCTCCGAGTTTGTTGTATTTCATTCGTTCTTCCTCGCCTTCGGAAATGTGCGCGACCACGCGGCGCGAGGTCAGGCTGCGCACGTCGCGAGCGCGCCGGATTGCTCTTATCCACGCAGCGCGACGATCATCTCGATCTCCACGGCCGCGCCGCGCGGCAGCTCGGCAACACCCACGGCGCTGCGCGCGTGCCGGCCGCGCTCACCGAAGACATCGGCGAGCAGCCGCGACGCCCCATCCACAACCTGCGGCTGCTGGGTGAACCCCGGTGCCGAGGCGACGAACCCGGTCAGTTTCACAACCGCTGCAATCCGTTCCAGTGTGCCGAGCGTGGAGCGCAGATTGGCCAGCGCGTGCAGGGTGCACAGCCTGGCTGCTTCCCGGCCACGCTCAACGTCCAGATCAACGCCGAGCTTTCCAGTCACTACCGTGTGGGCATTCAGACGCGGGAGCTGACCGCTGACGTACGCCCACTCGCCATGGATCGCCACCGGGACGTACTCGAACGCTGGTTTGACCGGCTCGGGCAGCTGCAGGCCGAGCGCCGCGAGTTTTTGCTCAATGGCGTCCATCGAGGAACCACATCGTAAAGCGCGCAGTGTCCCGAACTGTTTGCCTGGCTGTCAAACGGGCGGCTCAAAGGGGCAGTTATTCGCGCCCGAGGGTCAAACTGGCAAAGAAAGCGCGAACCGAACGGAGTCGGTTGACGCTTCGCAGCGGTTCGAGCCCGGCGCCCGAAGGGAGGAGCAGACGCCGGGCTGGACCGCGCGGCACCGGGCGCTTACGAGCGGCCGAAACCCTCGTCCAGCACTCTCCACCGCCTTGACCGCGGCTGCCGGAGCGAGGGCACGCCCGGACATGTTGACGTCGGCGCCCGAGCTGACCACGGTGCCGCTGACCTTCACGGCGGGAATTGCGGCGCGGCCGTACACACTGGCCACGTTGTCGATGCTGCTCAGGCCCACACCGGTCTCGGCCAGCGCGGGAACGGCGAACGCCGCCGCGAAAGCGGATGCAAGGAGTTTGCGAATCATGGCTTGCAGCTCCTTTCTGTCCCATGAACGCCCGGCCCGTTCATCGGTCGCGCTCCTGCAGTCGCCACGATATCGACCGCGAGCCTGCGGCTATTGAAAACCATTGCTCAAGTTTTGGACGTTATTGCTTGATCTGCCCGGGCGTCATGCCGAGCACCCGCTTGAAGTGCCGCGTCAAGTGGCTCTGGTCGGCGAACCCGACGGCTGCCGCTACATCGGCGAGCGAGCGGGCGCCTGCCCCCGCAGTCAACAACGCGCGTGCGCTGTTGACCCGTATCTCCACCAGGTATTGATGCGTGGTGCGACCGGTGGCCTTCTTGAAGAGCCGCGCCAGATGGAACGGACTCAGGTGAGCCGCTGCGGCGATATCGGTCAGGCTGATGTCGCGCGCATAGTTCTCGTGGATGAATTGGGTCGCGAGCGTCACCGCGCGGGGCGCGACAAGACCCCGGCCGGCAGGCGCGGGCTGAGGTCGTGCGCTGTAATGGCGCAGCAAGTGGATCGCGAGTTGAGTGGCTGCCGAGGCCGCGAGCAGGCTGCTCGCCGCGTCGCCATTGACGACTTCGCGGATCAGAAGTCCCGCCATCTGGGTGATGAAAGGATCACGTTGTCCTTCAACGGCCTTCAGGACGACCGCCTCCGGGCTCAGGTCGAAAACTTCCTCGGCGACTTTCTCCAGGAATTGCGGCTCTAGCCAGAGGAGCACGAAGGACAATCGCGTGTCCCATTCCCAGCGCACCGGCTTGAACGCAGGGTGGATCGACACCTGGCCGGCTTCGAATTGCGTCTCGGTGAGTTCCTCTTCGCTGGCCCGAACGCAACGCCCTTGTGCCAGACTGACGAATACGAGGTGGTGCGTGGTTCCGCCCGGCAGCCAGTGCGAGGACGGTTCGACTTCTCGGCGCTCGATATTGAGCGGCCAGCCGAGGGAGCGACTGGTCAGGCGAACCGATTCGGGCCGGATCGTCCACGGCTCGACCGCAAGCGGCGCTTCGGGAGGCTGCAACAGCGCCGCCGGGTATGGAGCATTCATGCGCTTCTCCTTTTCTTTCCGCGCCGCCGCCCGCCCAAAGCCTTCGAGCGGTATGGCGTGCTGACCCGCAGCGACGCCCGGTGACCGCAAACTCTGCTGAACCCTAGAAAATGACTGACCGGTCAGTAATATAGTTCTGGTCGCAGCGCTCGGTCAACCCGGTTGCAGCCGAACCGGCGCGGCTCGCCGCCGCTGCACTCCTCCCTCTGATAAGGTGCGACGCCATGGGGTCGGCATGTTCTGGAAGCGCGACGGCGACCGCGTCCGATGTCCGGTAAGAGGGAAGCGTGAAATGGAGGGAGAGGGCACGGCATCTCCGCAGCGCTGGTGGCAGCGGCGGCCGGCGGGCGGCGTGGCGTTCAGTCTGGCGGTGGGCGCCGCCACGCTGTGGATTGCGAGCGCTTTGCAGCTCCCCGAGGCGAGGGACGCCGCTGTCCTCTCCTATCTGGTTTCGCTTCCGATCGCGCTGTTGCTGCCGACCCTGTCCGCGGCAGGTCTGCTGATCGGCTGGCAAGCTTGGCGCGCCGCGGCGCCGCACGCGTGGCTGGTGGTCCCCACGCTGCTGGCGTTGCTGGCCAATGCGTGCGCGCTCGCCTTGTTCCTGCGCGTCATGGTGCGCTTGCTGCAGGGATGAGCGCCCCTCCCGCGAGTGCTATATTTCGGCCGACCCGACTCGCAGCACACCATGCGCGTAGAACTCAATTACGGCAAAGGCGCCCTGCCCGTTGAATTGGACGAGCGCTGGAACGTCACGGTGATCCGCAAGCCGCCCATGCCGGTGGAGAGCGACCCCCAGGCGGCGGTGCGAATGGCACTCGAGCGCCCGGTGTCGGCGCGCCCGCTGGCCGAGGAGGCGCGGGGCGCGCGCTCAGCCTGCGTGCTGATCTGCGACATCACCCGTCCGGTGCCCAATACGCTGCTGCTTGCGCCGCTGTTGCATCAGCTCCTCGAGGCCGGTCTGCGCCGGGAGAAGATCGTCGTCCTGGTGGCCACGGGACTGCACCGGCCCAACGAAGGCAAAGAGCTCGCCGAACTGGTCGGCGACCGCTGGGTTCTGGAGAGCTTCCGGGTGGAGAACCATTTCGCGCGCAACGACGCCGACCACGTGGACCTTGGCGCCACGCCGCGCGGCACACCGGTCAAGCTCGACCGGCGTTTCGTCGAAGCCGACCTGAAGATTGTCACCGGCCTGGTCGAGCCGCACTTCATGGCCGGTTACTCGGGCGGGCGCAAAGTCATCGCTCCCGGCGTCGCGCACAAGGACACGATCACCACCTTCCACAGCGCGCGCTTCATGGCGCATCCTCGCGCCGAGAACTGCGTCCTGCAGGGCAACCCGCTGCACGAAGAACAGCTGGCGATCGTGCGCATGCTGGGGCGCGTGCTGGCGGTCAACACCGTGATCGACGAGCACCGGCGCCTGTCGTTCGTCAACTATGGAGAGGTGATCGACAGCCATCTCGAGGCGGTGGGTTTCGTCGAGCGCTATGCCCGCGTGCCGGTGGGTAGGCGGTTCCGCACGGTGCTCACGAGTGCCGCCGGCTATCCGCTGGACAAGACTTATTACCAGACGGTCAAGGGCATGGTGGGTCCGCTCGACATCCTCGAGCCCGGCGGCGACCTGATTGTCGCCTCGCAGTGCTCGGAGGGGCTGGGATCGGCGGAATACGCCGCCGCCCAGCGCCGCCTGATCGCGCAAGGCGTCGAGGGGTTCTGTGCCGGGCTCAGCGGCAAGCGCTTCGCCGACATCGACGAATGGCAGACTCAGATGCAGCTCAAGCCGATGCGCGCGGGCCGCGTGTACCTCTACAGCGACGGGCTCAAAGCCGAGGAGCGCGTCCTCACTGGGGTCCATGTAGTTGACTCGGTCGAGGCGGCCCTGCAAAGTTGCGTGGAGCGCAGCGGCGACCGCGAAATGGCCGTGATTCCCGAAGGACCCTACGTCGTTCCAGTCTACCAACCGCCGGCCTGAAGGCCGCAAGGAAGTCCGAGATGATCGGAGATCGCGTGCAAGTCGAAGTGGTCGGCGGACTGGATTTTCCGCTGCCGCGCATGATTGCGGTGCGACAGAAGTTCGAGGCGCCGCGTCTGTCCGATATTCCCGGGACCGTAGCCGCGGAGTTCGCCAAGCCGGAAATTAGATCGCGTCTCAGATCCGGCCAGGTCGTCGCAGTCGGGTGCGGCAGCCGCGGCATCGCCAACATCGCGCTCATCGTAAAGTGCGTCGTCCGCGAGCTCTTGGCGCTCGGCGCGCGTCCGTTCATCTTCCCGGCGATGGGCAGCCATGGTGCAGCCACCGCCGAGGGTCAGAAAAGGGTGCTGGAAGCCTACGGCATCACCGAGGCGGCGATCGGGGTACCGATCCGAGCCACCATGGACACTGTGATCGTGGGCCATCTTCCCGACGGCACGCCGGTGCACATGGACCGTTTTGCCGCTGAGGCAGATGCGATCGTCGTGGTGAACCGCGTCAAGCCACATACCGCTTTTCGCGGGCCGACCGAGAGCGGGATCACCAAGATGCTCTCCATCGGCATCGGCAAGATCCTCGGCGCGGCGACCTATCATGCACAGGGCATGGATACCTTTGCGGAGCTGCTGCCCCGGGTGCGCGATGCGCATCTGAAAGCACGCAACGTGCTGTTCGGCGTCGGGATCGTCGAGAACGCCTACGACCAGACCGCGCACATCGAGCTGATCCCGTCCGAGCGCATCGGCGAGCGCGAGCCCTCGCTGCAGGCCATGGCCAAGCGCCTCATGCCACGGCTGCTGTTCTCCGAGATCGACGTGCTGGTGATCGACGAAATGGGCAAGAATGTGAGCGGTGCCGGGTTCGATCCCAACATCACCGGACGCAATCGCCGCGCGGTGGCCTGGAAGGCAGATCCGCTCGTGAAGAAGATCGTCGTGCTGGGACTCACCCCGGAGAGCCATGGCAACGCCACCGGCATCGGCGGCGCGGACGTGATCACCATGCGTCTTTTCCGGGAAATGGACGTGGGCGCCACTTACGCCAACATCGTCACCTCGATGAACCTAGACGGGGCGGCGATCCCGGTCGTGATGAATACCGATCGGGAGGCCATCGCGCTCGCGGTGAAGACCGTGGTGCGTGTCAAGCCCGAGCGCTGTCGCATCGTGCGCATTCGCAACACGCTCGAGCTCGGGCAGATCCAGGTCTCCGAGCCGTTGCTCGCCGAAGTCAAGGGCAGACCGGAACACTTCCAGATCGTTTCGCCGGCGCGGCCGTGGGCGTTTGACGCGAAGGGCGCGCTCGCGCCGTTGTCATCGCACGATCCGTCGACGGCGGCAGCGGGCGGGCGCTGAAGCACCGCGCCGTCGCGCGGCGCGGCCTTTCCACCGGTTGGAAACATCGAGGAAGAAACAATGAAAACGAAACATCTCGTCATTGCCGCCGTCTTCGCACTTGCCGCCGCCCCAGCACCGGCCGACACCCCGCAGCAGGAGAGGATGAAGGCCTGCAATGCGGATGCCGGCAAACAGCAGCTCAAGGGCGATGCCAGAAAGCAGTTCATGAAGCAATGCCTGTCTTCAAAGAAGCAGAACACGGAAGCCGACCAGGGCCCGAGTGCCCCGGAAGCGGCTGAAGACCGCGAGGTCGCGCAGCCAAATCCCGCGGCGCAGTCAAAGCGCACCGCGCAGCAACAGAGAATGAAGTCGTGCAACGCAAAAGCCTCCGCCAAGAGCCTCAAGGGCGAGGAGCGCAAGAAGTTCATGAAAAGCTGTCTCTCGGCCGGCTGAAGAGCTCTTCGCTTCGCGCGAAACCCCGCCGCGGCGGGGTTTCTCGTTTGTTGCTCTACAATCGCCCCGGCGCGCTCAGCGCTGGAAGCGAACAACGACGTCTGCCATGTCCGCGCCCGGATCGACCCTCGCAACCCTGCTCGGGTGCGCGCTCATCGTGTGCAGCACTGCCTGCTCCACCGCGCGGCAGTCCCATTCCGCTCCCAAGGCCAACACGCCGCTGATCGAGAGCGGCCTGCTGGAGGCAGCGGGCCTCGCTTTTCTCACTCCGGTGGCGGGCAGCGGCAACGAAGAGGACAAGAACGCCCTCGCGCTGGTCTTCGCGGACGTGCTGGCGAACGCGCGTCCGCAGGTGCGCATCGTGCCGCTGGCGCAGACGTTGGGCGCGGTGAACCGCGCCGGGTTCGGCCGTCAGTATCAGAAGATGTACGAAGGGTTTCGCGGCGCCGGAGTGCTCGATCGAGACACGCTGGCCCGGCTGCGCGGCCTCACCGGCGCGCGCTATTTCGCCCTGCTGCAGCTGTCCGACTTCAGGCGGGAGCTGGTGGTTGGACCGAGCCTGCTCGGTATCCAGATGCGCTCGGCGCAAAGCGCGCACATCCGCCTCTTCCTTCAGATTTGGGACAGCAGCGACGGCATCATCGTCTGGGAGGGCATCAACGAAGTCACGTTCAGAGACGAATCGCCCGGTGGCCGTGGCGTGACGTTCTCCGCGATCGTCGAGCGGGCGGCGCGCGAACTCATCGCGCAGCTCCCCTAGTCCGGTCGGCGTCCGTGACCCCGATGCCGTCTCTGGCGCACCAATCGAGTCCTCCCACCCACCCGCCCGCCCTGAGTCGGTATTCGCAAGCGATCCCTCCCCGGTAGCCAAGCGCTTCGATCAGGTACGTGTGGTCGATCACGCCGACGTCGGCTCACGCCGGCGAGCTTGGAGGTGGCGCACCAAGCCGATGGTGCGCCCGAACTGTTTCGGAGGCGTGCCCTTCGACCTCGAAACGCTGCAGGAACGGCAACTCGGTGAACAGGGAGTGCACAGTGGCGGCAGAGCACGGCATAAGAGATCAGACTGGCAGCAGGGGCGATCCACCCGGGCGGGGGTGGCAAAGCGCATCGGTTTCAGTGTATAGAGCAGCTACCGAGTCAGCGGTCACTTTCAATCCTCGGGGATTGCATGGGCAAGAAGGACGACAAGAAGTTCGACGGCGGGCACAAGAAAAAGCGCGGCAAGAAGAAGAAGGAAATCGGCGCGCCGATCGAAGAAGCGCTGGCCTGTCCGCCGAGCGCTCGTTTCTTTCACGAGCTGGTCGTGGGCAACGGCATAGGAGACAACGCGGTCGAAGACGCCGCTCAGGCTTATCAGCGTGCGTTCGAATCGCGCCGCGAGAAGGCGCTGGATGCGGCGCGCCATCACGAACCTGAGTGCGGCAAGAGCTGCAAGTCCGGGGAACACTTCGTGACGGGACCGTTCATGAGCCCGCAGCAGTGGCGAGTCAAGTCCGAAATTTGCTGTAAATCTGCTCCGAGCCGGTTAATGACGATTGGGTTTCAGCCCGAGAGGGCAACAACGTTGTTGCCCTCTCGGGCGGCGGCGCAGGCAGCCGCCCATTCGTGATACTCCTGCATGTCCAG
>DATMAN010000056.1 GCA_035560005.1 Burkholderiales bacterium
ATACCCTTGGGACCGGCTACAGCCCCAGGATGTGATGAGCCGACATCGAGGTGCCAAACGCCCCCGTCGATATGAACTCTTGGGAGGCATCAGCCTGTTATCCCCGGCGTACCTTTTATCCGTTGAGCGATGGCCCTTCCATTCAGAACCACCGGATCACTTTGTCCTGCTTTCGCACCTGCTCGACCCGTCGGTCTCGCAGTCAAGCACGCTTTTGCCAATGCACTTCACAGCGCGATTGCCGACCGCGCCAAGCGTACCTTCGAGCTCCTCCGTTACCCTTTGGGAGGAGACCGCCCCAGTCAAACTGCCTACCATGCACGGTCCCCGATCTGGTTCACAGACCCGGGTTAGAACCGCAATAAAACCAGGCTGGTATTTCAACGACGGCTCCATGAGGGCTGGCGCCCCCACTTCTTCGCCTCCCAGCTATCCTACACAGATTCCATCACAGTCCAATGCAAAGCTACAGTAAAGGTGCACGGGGTCTTTCCGTCTAGCCGCGGGTAGATTGCATCATCACAACCACTTCAACTTCGCTGAGTCTCAGCAGGAGACAGTGTGGCCATCGTTACGCCATTCGTGCAGGTCGGAACTTACCCGACAAGGAATTTCGCTACCTTAGGACCGTTATAGTTACGGCCGCCGTTTACCGGGGCTTCGATCCGGAGCTCTCACCCCATCACTTAACCTTCCGGCACCGGGCAGGCGTCACACCCTATACGTCCGCTCAACCGCGTTGGCAGAGTGCTGTGTTTTTATTAAACAGTCGCAGCCACCGATTCTCTGCAACCCCTTCGGCCTTCGACCGCAAGGGCCTACAACCTAGCAGGGCACACCTTCTTCCGAAGTTACGGTGTCAATTTGCCGAGTTCCTTCTGCTGAGTTCTCTCAAGCGCCTGAGAATTTTCTTCCCGCCCACGTGTGTCCGATTCCGGTACGGTCAGCACGCGACTTTGGAATGCTTAGAGGCTTTTCCTGGGAGCAGGGTATCAACCGCTTCGCAAAGCCTCGCGGCTTCGCTGGTCCCGTGCCTTGGCGTCAAGCCCCCGGATTTGCCTAAGGGCCCCGCCTACACACTTCACCGGGACGTCCAACACCCGGCCGGCCTAACCTTCTCCGTCCCCCCATCGCAATCGCGCGCTGGTTCTGGACTATTAACCAGATTCCCATCAGCTACGGCTTTCGCCCTCACCTTAGGGACCGACTCACCCTGCGCCGATGAACGTTGCGCAGGAAACCTTGGGCTTACGGCGAGGGGGCCTTTCACCCCCTTTATCGCTACTCATGTCAGCATTCGCACTTCCGATACCTCCAGCGGCCGTCTCCAGCCGCCTTCACAGGCCTACGGAACGCTCTCCTACCACACGTGCGCCTGACTCAAAATCAGACGCACGCATCCGCAGCTTCGGTTGATGGCTTGCAGCCCCGTTACATCTTCCGCGCAGGACGACTCGACCAGTGAGCTATTACGCTTTCTTTAAAGGATGGCTGCTTCTAAGCCAACTTCCTGGCTGTCTAAGCCTTCCCACCTCGTTTCCCACTTAGCCATCGATTCGGGACCTTAGCTGGCGGTCTGGGTTGTTTCCCTCTCGTGTCCGGACGTTAGCACCCGGTGCACTGCCTCCCGTGGACGCACTCTTCGGTATTCGGAGTTTGCCTTGGTTTGGTAGATCGCTACCGACCCCCTAGCCAAAACAGTGCTCTACCCCCAAAGGTGTCACACCACGAGGCGCTACCTAAATAGCTTTCGGAGAGAACCAGCTATTTGCGGATTTGTTTGGCCTTTCACCCCTACCCACAGCTCATCCGCTACTTTTTCAACAGTAGTCGGTTCGGTCCTCCACGAGGCGTTACCCCCGCTTCAACCTGGCCATGAGTAGATCATCCGCTTTCGGGTCTACACCCGGCTACTAAATCGCCCTGTTCGGACTCGGTTTCCCTGCGGCTCCCCTACACGGTTAGCCTCGCAGCCGAATGTAAGTCGCTGACCCATTATACAAAAGGTACGCGGTCACCCGACCACTCAATCGCTCTGCTCCAGATGCGACTTAAGGCGCACCATCAGCAACTGTTGCATGCAACGGTTGCGCTTCAGTCTTGCCTCCCGCTCGCGGGCGGCTTTCTCGCTTGCATACGCTTCGTAATACACCCAACGCCCAGCGGCCCCCCTCGGGTTGAGGTGTTGCCGCCCGCGTTGTGCTCTCCTCAAGGCGGCGCCTTAAGTCGCTGGTAAATCCGAGGTAAAAACGCGCCTCGGCCACCTCCTGTAAAACGTAGACGTAATGCATCCAGAGCGATTGAGTGGTCGGGCTCCCACTGTTTGTATGCATGCGGTTTCAGGATCTGTTTCACTCCCCTCCCGGGGTTCTTTTCGCCTTTCCCTCACGGTACTGGTTCACTATCGGTCGATGACAAGTATTTAGCCTTGGAGGATGGTCCCCCCATCTTCGGACAGGATTTCACGTGTCCCGCCCTACTTCTCGTGCGCCTAGTTCCACCTGCACCCTTTCGCATACGGGGCTATCACCCTCTCTGGCCGGCCTTTCCAGACCGCTTTGCTAGAGCACAGACTACATCGCACAGGCTGCTCCGATTTCGCTCGCCACTACTTTCGGAATCTCGGTTGATTTACTTTCCTCTGCCTACTGAGATGTTTCAGTTCGGCAGGTTCGCCTCTCGTCCCCTATGAATTCAGGAACGGATACCCCTTGCGGAGTGGGTTTCCCCATTCGGACATCCCCGGATCAATGCTCGTTTGCCAGCTCCCCGAGGCTTATCGCAGGCTGCCACGTCCTTCCTCGCCTGTCATCGCCAAGGCATCCACCACATGCACTTGCTCGCTTGACCCTATAGCCTTGCACACACCCCCCCTTGGGGAGGGGCGGCCCGACCACAAGGCACTCTCATGAGCGCTTGCTTGCCCTGGCGCTTCATCAACCCCTTGGGTCGATGAGCACCACTTCACTACACAATGCAATCTTCAAAACCCAGTTCCGATCACCCCCACATTTGCAGGGCAATCGGATTGACTTCTTCCACATTGTTAAAGAACAGCCCGCCCAGAGGACAGGGGACCGAAGACTGAAGGACAGGCCCCGGCTGCGCAGTCAGCGCAAAGGCCCGCGCACGCGCACTTTGCACTCGCGCCAGTCCTGCGCGCGCTGCTTGCGCCCTCGAGAGGCCCCCTCCTTCTGCCTTGCGTCCTCTGGCTTCTGACTGGTGGAGCTAACCGGGATCGAACCGGTGACCTCCTGCTTGCAAAGCAGGCGCTCTCCCCGCTGAGCTATAGCCCCGTCAGTTGGTGGGTCTGGGTGGACTTGAACCACCGACCCCACGCTTATCAAGCGTGTGCTCTGACCCGCTGAGCTACAGACCCGGCACCTCAGGCATCAGACTGAAAGCAGGCGCGGCAAAGCCGCGCGCGCTTTGCCCGATTGCCGGTGCGCACAACAGCCAAAGCGTGTGGGTGCGTCTGGAGCGCGCCTTGGCGCGGCAGCGCTGCAGGCATTGCGCTTCTCTAGAAAGGAGGTGATCCAGCCGCACCTTCCGATACGGCTACCTTGTTACGACTTCACCCCAGTCATGAAGCTCACCGTGGTCATCGCCCCCCCTCGCGGGTTAGGCTGACGGCTTCTGGTGAACCCCACTCCCATGGTGTGACGGGCGGTGTGTACAAGACCCGGGAACGTATTCACCGCGGCATGCTGATCCGCGATTACTAGCGATTCCGACTTCATGGAGTCGAGTTGCAGACTCCAATCCGGACTACGACGCGCTTTGCAGGGATTGGCTCCCCGTCACCGGTTGGCAACCCTCTGTACGCGCCATTGTATGACGTGTGAGGCCCTACCCATAAGGGCCATGAGGACTTGACGTCATCCCCACCTTCCTCCGGTTTGTCACCGGCAGTCCCATTAGAGTGCCCACCGCAAAGTGTGGCAACTAATGGCAAGGGTTGCGCTCGTTGCGGGACTTAACCCAACATCTCACGACACGAGCTGACGACAGCCATGCAGCACCTGTGTTGCGGCTCCCTTTCGGGCACCCCCCCGTCTCCGGGAGGTTCCGCACATGTCAAGGGTAGGTAAGGTTCTTCGCGTTGCATCGAATTAATCCACATCATCCACCGCTTGTGCGGGTCCCCGTCAATTCCTTTGAGTTTTAACCTTGCGGCCGTACTCCCCAGGCGGTCGACTTCACGCGTTAGCTGCGTTACTAAGGAAGTCTCCTTCCCCAACAACTAGTCGACATCGTTTAGGGCGTGGACTACCAGGGTATCTAATCCTGTTTGCTCCCCACGCTTTCGTGCCTGAGCGTCAGTGCTGGCCCAGGAGCCTGCCTTCGCCATCGGTGTTCCTCCTGATCTCTACGCATTTCACTGCTACACCAGGAATTCCAGCTCCCTCTTCCGCACTCCAAGCCCCCCAGTCACAAGCGCCATTCCCAGGTTAAGCCCGGGGATTTCACACCTGTCTTAGAGGGCCGCCTGCGCACGCTTTACGCCCAGTAATTCCGATTAACGCTCGCACCCTACGTATTACCGCGGCTGCTGGCACGTAGTTAGCCGGTGCTTCTTCTTCCGGTACCGTCATCCACCCCCCTTGTTCAGGAAAGCGATTTCGTCCCGGCCGAAAGCGGTTTACAACCCGAAGGCCTTCTTCCCGCACGCGGCATGGCTGGATCAGGGTTGCCCCCATTGTCCAAAATTCCCCACTGCTGCCTCCCGTAGGAGTCTGGACCGTGTCTCAGTTCCAGTGTGGCGGGCCGTCCTCTCAGACCCGCTACGGATCGTCGCCTTGGTAGGCTCTTACCCCACCAACTAGCTAATCCGGCATCGGCCGCTCCAATCGCGCGAGGCCCTCATCAGGTCCCCCGCTTTCACCCGCAGGTCGTATGCGGTATTAGCCCCGATTTCTCGGGGTTGTCCCCCACGACTGGGTACGTTCCGATGCATTGCTCACCCGTTCGCCACTCGCCACCAGGGTTGCCCCCGTGCTGCCGTTCGACTTGCATGTGTAAGGCATGCCGCCAGCGTTCAATCTGAGCCAGGATCAAACTCTTCAGTTCAATCACTGCTGCTGCCCGATTGCTCGGGCCGCCCAAACGTTCACTCTCAAAGAATCCACCAAGGATCCTTCAAAAAACGCATGAGCACTTCGTCAAACTTCAAGTCACCCAGCGCCAAGATCCAGGCCCCCAGGCCACCTCTCTCGGCCCCTCAAGCCCAAATCCCTTCGCACCAGGCAGGCGCAATTCCCCCGCGCTTCCACTCAAAGCACCCCAAAGCACCCACACGCTTCGGCTGTTCAGATTGTTAAAGAGCGACTGCCGTTTCCGGCAAAGCCGCGCATTATACGGCTCGAACCCGGGGGGTCAAGCGTTTTCTGGCTGAAAATCCTGGAAAAGCAGTCGTCGGCAAGCTGAGCCCGCGCGGCTCAACCCACGATTACCCGGGCGAACCTGCGCTTGCCGACTTGCAGCACGTACGTGCCCCGACCCAGCGCAAGCCCCTTGTCGCTCACCTTGCCGCCGTTCACTCGCACCCCGCCCTGTTCGATCATCCGCATCGACTCGGACGTGCTGGAGGTCAACCCGACCTGCTTCAGGATCTGCACAAGCGCCGCAGGGGACGCACCGGTCTGCAGCGTGAACTCGGGCATCTCGTCGGGAACCTCTCCCTGCTTGAAGCGGGCCTCGAAGTCTTCCAGCGCCCGCTGCGCGGCGGCCTTGTCGTGAAAACGTGCGACGATTTCCTGAGCAAACCGGACCTTGATGTCGCGGGGATTGGCCCCGGAGGCGACCGCGTGCTTCCAGCTCGAGATGGTTCCGGGCGACTCGAACGAGAGCAGTTCGATATAGCGCCACATCAGCTCGTCGGAAATCGACATCAGCTTGCCGAAAATCTGCTCTGGGCTCTCGTTGATCCCGACGTAGTTGCCAAGCGACTTGGACATCTTGTTCACGCCGTCCAGCCCCTCGAGCAGCGGCATCGTGAGAATGCACTGGGCGGGCTGGCCGTAATGTTTCTGCAGCTCGCGTCCGACCAGCAGATTGAATTTCTGATCCGTACCGCCCAGCTCGAGATCGGCTCGCAGGGCGACGGAGTCGTAACCCTGCACCAGGGGATAGAGGAACTCGTGGATCGCGATCGGCTGGCCGCTCCTGTAGCGCTTGCCGAAGTCGTCGCGCTCGAGCATGCGAGCGACCGTGTAGGACGCGGCGAGCCGGACCATGTCGGCTGCGCTGAACTTGTCCATCCAGGTCGAATTGAACGCGATCTCGGTCCTCTGCGGATCGAGAATCTTGAACACCTGCGCCTGATAGGTCAGGGCGTTCTCGGCCACCTGTTCCCGGGTGAGCGGCGGGCGCGTCGAATTCTTTCCGGTCGGATCACCGATCATGCCCGTGAAGTCCCCGATCAGAAAGATGACATGGTGCCCGAGGTCCTGGATCTGACGCAGCTTGTTGATCAGCACCGTGTGACCGAGGTGCAAGTCCGGCGCTGTGGGATCGAATCCCGCCTTGACGCGCAATGGCCGTCCGCTTCGCAATCTTTCGACGAGTTCCGCTTCGACAAGCAGCTCGTCCGCGCCCCTCTTGATGACGTTCAGTTGTTGTTCGATGTCCATGGATCCGGATTGACGTTCGCTCGCGCCTTGCACGATCCGATGCCTGCCCGGCGGGAATGAGCCTTGCATTGCCGGTTTCGCGGTCCGGGCGATTCTGCTAAGCTCGCGCCCGGCAATAATAAGGCCTGCGCATGTACTTGAAGAAAGAAAAGATTCTAGCTCAAAAGGGTCCGGTTCAAGCCTCCCGCAGCAGCGTCAAATGGCCGCTTGTTCTTGCCGCGATGCCCTTCTTCGGTGTGGTCGCGGCGTTCGGTATCGCGCCGGACACGGTGCCCGAGCGAGTCGATATCCGTCAGGTCGTCGAAGAGGTCGCGCTGCCTGCGACCGCCACCGCCCCGCCGCAGGCCGAGCAACGTTACTGGAGAGAGGAGCGGGTTCGCGGCGGGGATACAGTGGCGACGATCTTCTCCCGGCTAGCGATCGACGACACGGAGGCGCTCGCCTTCCTGTTGCAAGCGCGCGACGTCCGGTCGCTCTACCAGCTCGTGCCCGGCCGCGCGGTGCGCGCCGTGACCACCGCGGACGGGCGGCTCGAGCGCTTTACCTACCTCAATGCCGATGGCATGCGGCTGCTGCTGGAACGCACGGAGTCCGGCCTTCGCGTGACCGAGGAAGCGCCTCCTCAGGAGGCGCGCATCGCGCACAGCTCGGGAGAGATCAGCACGTCGCTCTTCGCCGCCACCGATGCGGCCGGCCTGCACGAGAACGTCGCCCTACAGCTGGCCGATATCTTCTCCAGCGATATCGACTTCCACCGCGACCTGCGCAAGGGTGATCGCTTCTCGGTGATCTACGAGGCCAATTACGCCGATGGCGAGTTCGTCGGCGTGGGCCGCGTGCTCGCAGCCGAGTTCATCAACGCCGACCGCGTGCATCGCGCCGTCTACTTCCGCGACGACTCGGGCCGCGCAGGCTATTACACGCCGGATGGGCGCAACGTGCGCAAGAGCTTCCTGCGCTCTCCGTTGGAATTCTCGCGCGTCACCTCCGGCTTTACCAGCGCCCGGTTTCATCCCGTCCTGAAGACCTGGCGGGCGCATCGCGGTGTCGATTACGCGGCGCCGACCGGCACGCGCGTGCGCGCTACCGCGGACGGCGTGGTGCTCGCGGCCGGCTGGCAGAGCGGCTACGGAAAGGTGATCAGAATCCGTCACACCAACGGTTACGCCACCGTCTACGGACATCTGTCGGGCTTTGCGCACGGCATTCACCGCGGCACACGGGTGGCGCAGGGAGAGGTGATCGGCTACGTCGGACAGACCGGACTGGCAACCGGCCCGCACCTGCACTACGAATTTCTGGTCAACGGCGGACAGGTCAATCCCATGCGCCTTGCACTGCCGCCCGGTCCACCGATCACCGAAGCTTCGCGCTCCGCTTTCGCCGGGGCTTCCCAGCCGCTCTTCGCACGCCTCGATATCCTGCGCAACACCAATCTCGCGCAGCTCGACTAGGCGAGCCCGATGCCTGGACTGGACGCCTCCGGGCAACTGTTTCTGGGCATCATGTCCGGGACCAGCGCGGACGGCGTCGACGCCGTCGCGCTGGACTTGTCCGCGACTGTGCCCAAGCTATGCGGGCGGCACTACCAGCCATTCGCTCCGGAACTGCGCGCACGCATTCTGGCCTTGCAGGCCGCTTCGGCCAATGAATTGCACGAGGCTGCGCTGGTCTCGAACGAGTTGTCCCGCTTGTACGCCAGCTCAGCTCTGAGCGCCCTGAAGGATGCACGCAGACAAGCTTCGGAGGTGCGGGCCATCGGATGTCACGGCCAGACGGTGCGCCATCGCCCGGACCTGGGCTACACGCTGCAGCTCGTCAATGGCGCGTTGCTCGCGGAGCTGACCGGTATCACGGTGGTTTGCGATTTCCGCAGCCGCGACATTGCCGCTGGCGGGCAAGGAGCGCCGCTCGTCCCCGCTTTCCACGCGGCCATGTTCTCCAGTCCCCGGACGCATCGGGTCATCGTCAACATCGGCGGCATCGCCAATCTGACCGACTTGCCCGGTAATGACGCGGTGCGCGGTTTCGACACCGGACCGGGAAACGTGCTGCTCGATGCCTGGAGCGAGAAGCATCTGGGGCTCCCGCATGACGAGGACGGACGCTGGGCACGCGCCGGGCGCGTGCTGCCGGACCTGTTACGCCGGCTGCTGGCGCATGGCTACTTCGCGCATACGCCCCCCAAGAGCACCGGACGCGACGAGTTCAACCTGCGCTGGCTGGAGAGCCATCTGAGCGGCGGCGAGAAACCGCAGGACGTTCAGGCGACGTTGCTCGAACTCACCGCCGCGACCATTGCGGCGGCGGTGACGGAGCATTGCCGCGGCGCGGCCGAGATCTACGCTTGCGGAGGCGGTGTCCACAACAGCGCGCTGATGGAGTCGCTCCGGCGCGCCATGCCCGGCGTGGTGGTGGATACGACAGAAATGCTGGGGATCGCGCCGGACTGGGTGGAGGCATGTGCCTTTGCCTGGCTCGCCCGGCGCGCTCTGGAGGGCGCACCAGGCAATCTTCCGTCCGTCACGGGGGCGAGAGCACCCCGGGTGCTCGGCGCGATCCATCGCGCCTGAACATGACAAGACAGGGGGCGCGGGCCTCTTGCTGGGCCGGCGCAACTCGCTCTTCTAGGCGGAGAAGGACGAGCCGCAGCCGCAGGTCGTCGTAGCGTTCGGATTCCTGATGACGAACTGAGCGCCCTCGATTCCTTCTTGGTAATCGATCTCCGCGCCGACCAGATACTGGTAGCTCATCGGGTCGATCAGCAGCGTGACGCCGTTCTTCTCCATCGTGGCGTCATCGTCGTTGACGGCCTCGTCAAAGGTAAACCCGTACTGGAATCCGGCGCAGCCGCCGCCGGTGACGAACACGCGCAACTTGAGGTTGGCGTTGCCTTCCTCGTCGATCAGTTCCTTGACCTTGCGCGCGGCGCTGTCGGTGAAGATCAGCGGTGCCGGCATTTCGCCTACTGCATTCATCGCTTGCTCCTGATGCCCTGTATCCGATTATCGGAATCCCGAGGGTATGGGTCAATCGCTGCCAGACCCTTTCAGCGACACGACTTTTCCTGCACGCTCGTCGTCCTGGTGGACCAGCCGTCCCTGGACGACCGCACCCAACTGGATTTCGATCGTCCGGTAATGCACGTCTCCGGTCACGTTCGACTTCGGCTGCAACTCCACGTACTCGGCCCCGTAGACGGGCCCGATCACGGTGCCGTTGATCACGGCATGCGAGACCCGGATTTCTCCTTCAATTTGGGCCTTTTCGCTCAAAACCAAGGTACTCGGCTGA
This sequence comes from Burkholderiales bacterium, assembly GCA_035560005.1. Taxonomy (NCBI): domain Bacteria; kingdom Pseudomonadati; phylum Pseudomonadota; class Betaproteobacteria; order Burkholderiales; species Burkholderiales bacterium. Next base: position 9,927 of record DATMAN010000056.1, read on the forward strand.
TCATCGGCCGTGAGCACGCTGCCGCGCACGCGGCCGTCGACTCTCAGCCCACCGGTGAACGCGATGTTGCCTTCCACTACCGTGCCGGCCCCGATCAGACTGTCGATCCGATTCTGCGGCTTAGAGGGTTTGTTTCCGAACATCAGCGCCTCCTCAAGACAAAGTGACGGACTGTGTCGACAGCGGTGTCGGGTTGCCGTTTTCCAACACGCGCACCTGTACTCGTTTGACGACGGCGGAAGGCGGCAGCATGAACGTGCCGTCCACACGCTGATAGAACTTGAACGAAAGATTATAGACCTGCGTGTTGTCGTTCTCGGCGGGAATCGTGACCACGGTGGGCTTGCCGCCTTCTTCCATGTCCACCACGAATTGCAGCCTTCCCCGGAACTCCCGCACGCGCTGCCTCGACTGCACGATCAGCAGGCGGTATCGGTACTCGCCGGGCAGCGCATCCGGCTGGACCCGGAAACGATTGATCGTGATTCCTCCGGGTTCTCCGCCAGAAGCCATCAGCGTTTGAAAGAACGCGAGATCTTCCTTCAGCAGCGCGTTCTCCTCCGAGAGCACCTGGATCTGCCCCGACAGATTGCCCTGGGTGGAAAGCTCGATCTGCAATTGACGATCGATAGCCGCGATCTGCCGCCGCAGCGAGTTGTTCTCCTCTTCTAGGTCGCCGTTCAGCTCCTGCAAGCGTGCCTGCTCGCGCTGCGCTGCACTGCGGTCGAATCCGGCGTTGCGCCGGCCAAGGTCATAGGCCAGCAGAGCGATTGCGACCACGAGCCCGACCGCAGCGGCGATGGCGAGCCACCTCCAGTACCAGGCAACCTGGGACTGGACCGCCACCCGAGGCGCGGAGATGCCGAATTTCCTCTTCAATTTCCGGATCGTCGTCATGGCAACAGCGCGACCTGCTCGAGCCCGAGGGTCTCGGGCAGACCGAACATGAGGTTCATGTTCTGCACGGCCTGACCCGCCGCTCCCTTGACGAGGTTGTCGATCACCGAAAGGACCACGACCGTGTCGCCGTTTCCAGGACGATGGATCGCCAGCCGGCAATGGTTCGCGCCCCGCACCGAGCGCGTGTCGGGATGGCTGCCTGCCGGCATGACGTCGACGAACGGCTCGGCCGCGTAGCGCTTCTCGAACAGCGCCTGCACATCGAGGTCCCGGGTGAGTCGCGCATAAAGTGTGGCGTGAATGCCGCGGATGAGAGGTGTCAGATGCGGGACGAAAGTCACGCGCACCCCGCGACCCGCGAACGCCGCCAGCCCCTGCTCGATCTCGGGATGATGCCGGTGTCCCGTCACGCCATAGGCCTTGAAGTTGTCGGAGGCTTCGGAAAACAGAATGTGAACCTCCGCCTTGCGCCCGGCTCCGCTCACCCCGGATTTGGCATCGGCGATCAGGTGCTCGGCATCCACGGCGCCGGCTTCCAGAAGCGGCAGGAATCCGAGTTGCACCGCAGTCGGGTAGCAACCGGGATTGGCGACGATGCGCGCACGCCGAATCGCTTCCCGGTGAACCTCCGGAAGGCCGTACACCGCTTCGGCCAGCAGCTGCGGGCAGGCGTGCGGCATCTTGTACCAGCGCTCGAATGCCGCAGCGTCCTTCAGACGGAAATCGGCGGCCAGGTCGATGATCCGCACCCCGGCCTCGAGCAAAGCCGGCGCCTGCTCCATCGCTACCCCGTGTGGCGTGGAAAAGAACACGAGGTGGCATTGCGCCAGGCGGGGATCGTCCGCGTCCGAAAATCGCAGATCCAGTCGCTTGCGCAGACTGGGGAAGAGTTCGGCGACCCCAACTCCTTTTTCTCTGCGCGAAGTGATGACCTCCAGCGAAGCCTTCGGGTGCTGCGCGAGGATCCGCAGCAGTTCCGCGCCCGTGTAGCCCGTCCCGCCGACGATTCCGACTTTGATCATTGAGCCAAACACTTATGAGCGACAGCGATGATAATGCTGTAACTTGCCGCCGTGCAAACAAAAAAGCCGCCCGCAGGCGGCTTTCTCGCGGCTGGAAGCGAATCAACGCTTCGAGTATTGCTTGCGGCGGCGAGCCTTGTGCAGACCCACCTTCTTGCGCTCGACCTCCCGGGCATCGCGGGTCACCAGACCCGCCTGTCGCAACGCGGGCTTGAGCGAGGCATCGTACTCGATCAGCGCCCGTGCGATGCCGTGGCGCACCGCGCCCGCCTGGCCGGACTCACCGCCTCCGCGAACGTTCACGAAGATGTCGAAAGCCGTCTGCAGGTTGGTCACCTCCAGGGGCTGCCGTACCAGCATGCGCCCGGTCTCACGGGAAAAGAACTCGTCGACGGGCTTGTCGTTGACCAGGATCTTCCCGCTGCCCGGTCTGATGCGTACACGCGCCACCGCAGTCTTGCGCCGGCCGGTTCCGTAGTTGGGTTGGGCTGCTACCGCCATCGGCTTATTTGTTCCTCACACGTTCAGAGACTGTGGCTGCTGGGCGACGTGCGGATGCTCGGGGCCCGCGTAGATCTTGAGCTTCTTCAGCATGGCGTATCCGAGAGGACCCTTCGGCAGCATGCCCTTCACCGCCAGCTCGAGCACGCGTTCCGGAAAGCGAGCCTGCAGCTTTTCGAAACTCGTCCGTGCAAGACTCCCGGGATATCCGCTGTGGCGAACATAGGTCTTGGCCTGAGCCTTGCGGCCGGTGACCCGGATCTTGTCCGCGTTCACCACGACGATGTAGTCGCCGGTATCGACGTGAGGCGTGAACACCGGCTTGTGCTTGCCGCGCAGGCGCCTCGCGATCTCTACCGCGAGCCGCCCGAGCACTTTATCGGTCGCGTCGATCACGAACCAGTCGCGACGCACTTCGTGCGGTTTGGCCGAGTAGGTTTTCATGGACAGCGCAAGCCGGGGCCGTTAGCGAAAGGCGCGCATTCTAGAGGAACGCCGCTTGCCTTGTCAAACCTGCCCATCTTCGACAACACGCGGATTCCTAAGCAAAATCCGCGTGCCGGCGGCGTGCGCGCGAGGCTCGGCGTGCCAGCCATGCGGGCCCGCGCTTCTACCCGATCGCGCTTTGGTGAATAATGCGCTTCGCATCTCAAAGCCCGTCGCCAGCCGCGGTTCCTTCCTGATTTCCTAGACGAGCAAGCAGCGCCAATGCGCAAGCTGTGGTCATTGTTTTCGCAGGCGGTCACGATCAGCCTGGCGGTTCTGTTTGTGGTGGCAACCCTGCGTCCCGACCTGGTGACATGGGGCGGTCGCAACGGTGCCGTGCTGACGATCCGCGAAACAGCCGACGAGGCGCGCGCGGGCGCGCATGCCGGTTCACTGCGTGTCGCAGCCCGCAAGGCGATGCCGGCGGTGGTGAACGTCTTCACCACCAAGGAAGTCAAGGTGCCGCGGCAACCGTTCATGGACGATCCGCTGTTTCGCCGCTTCTTCGGCGACTCGTTCGACGACGAGACCCGCCAGAGTTCCAGCCTCGGGTCGGGCGTGATCGTGGGCCCGGAAGGCTACATCCTGACCAACCACCACGTGATCGAAGCGGCTGACGAAATCGAAATCGCCCTGGCCGACGGACGAAAGGCGCGCGCACGCGTGGTGGGCACCGACCCGGAAACCGATCTCGCCGTCCTGAAGGCGGAGATCTCCGGATCGGTGCCTTCGATCACGTTCGGCAACCTGCAGGCACTGTCCGTCGGCGACGTCGTGCTCGCGATCGGCAATCCCTTCGGCGTGGGTCAGACCGTCACCATGGGCATTGTCAGCGCACTGGGCCGCAGCCATCTCGGCATCAGCACGTTCGAGAACTTCATCCAGACCGACGCCGCAATCAACCCCGGCAATTCGGGCGGCGCGCTGGTCGATGCATCCGGCAACCTGGTCGGCATCAACAGCGCGATCTACTCACGCACCGGCGGATCTCTGGGCATCGGGTTCGCCATTCCCGCCGACCTGGCGCGCAAGGTCATGGAGGAGATCGTGCGCACCGGCACGGTGACACGCGGCTGGATCGGCGTGGAGGTGCAGGATCTTACTCCGGAACTGGCCGACTCCTTCCGCCTCCCGGACACGCAAGGCACGCTCATCGCCGGCGTGCTGCGCGGCGGTCCGGCTGATCGCGCGGGCATCCGCCCCGGCGACATTCTGCTGCAGGTGGAAAACCAGAAGGTGACCGATTCCGCGACGATGCTCAATCTGATCGCCGCACTGGAACCGGGCAAGTCGGCCATGCTCAGCATCCTGCGCGACCGCAAGGAACTTCAGGTCAAGGTCAACGTCGGCAAACGGCCACGCCCGGCCGCTCGCGCGGCGCTGGAATAAGGCTCAGGCCGAATCGGATTGCGCCGCCCGCTGCGGGCGCGCGACCCAGGTCGCGACCACAATTCCCATCTCGTACAGCGCGCACAACGGAACCGCCAGCAAAAGCTGCGAGATCACGTCGGGTGGAGTGAAGATCGCGGCGATCACGAAGGCCCCGACAATCACGTAAGGGCGAATTTCCCTCAGCTTCGAGACCGAAACCACGCCGGCCCGCACCAGCACCACGACCGCGATCGGCACTTCGAAAGTGATGCCGAAGGCCACGAAAGTCGTCAACACGAAATCCAGGTAGGCCTGGATGTCAGGCATGTAGGACACGCCCGCGGGGGCGAATTTCGCCAGGAAGGTGAACACGATGGGGAATACGACAAAATAGGCGAATGCCATCCCGCAGAAAAACAGAATCGTGCTCGAAATCACCAGCGGGGCGACGAGACGCTTTTCATGCTGATACAGACCCGGCGCGACGAAGGCCCATATCTGATACAGCACGAAAGGCAGCGCGATCAGCAGCGCCGCGAGCATCGTCACCTTGACCGGCACGAAGAACGTCGTGACCACGCCGGTGGCGATCATCTGCCCGCTGTTGGGCAGCGCGGCGAGCATCGGTTTCGCCACCAGCGCATAGATCTCGCTCGCCCACGGGAAAAGCGCGATGAAAACCACCAGAAGGGCGACGATGCAGCGCAGGAGCCTGTCCCTCAGCTCGATGAGGTGAGACATGAAGGTGTCGGGCTCGCTCATCGCTTGCTACTGACGGATTTGCGCGACGCTTGAATGGACCGCGGGCGAAGCGCGCCTACTTCGGCGCGGTTTCGGCCCTGGAACGGGAATCGAAACCCAGCTCCAGCTGAGGGGTCTCGTCCTGGGGTTTATCGGCCTGCGCTGCGGGCTCCGGCGTCTGCAGGCCGGAGGCAAGATCGATTCCGCTCAGCGGGGCCACCGCGGATTCCACCGCCTGCCTCGCCTCGCTCTCGGCCTGCTTGACCTCGTTCTCTACGTACTGGACCTGATTCGAAACGCTCTGCTCGATCTCGCGCGCCGCTTCCTGCATGGTGGACTGCAGCTTGCGCAGTTCGTCGAGCTCGATCTCCCGATTGATGTCGGCCTTGACTTCGGCCACGTAACGCTGCAGCCGACCGAAAAGGTGCCCCAGCGTGCGCGCCACGCGCGGCAGCCGCTCGGGACCTATGACGACAAGCGCAACGACGGCGATGAGAAAAATCTCGGAAAAGCCGATGTCGAACATCGACGCACCCAAGAGGCATGGGCCGCGACCGGGCTCAACCCTTGGTCTTTTCCTTGATTTCGCCCTCGATGGTCTGTCCGACGCCGCCGTTCTCCAGTTTGGCGGTCACTTTCGCGTCTTCGTCGGTCTTCATGCCTTCCTTGAATCCGCGCACCGCCTTGCCCAAGTCGCTGCCGATGTTGGCGAGCTTCTTGGTCCCGAAAATCAGTACCACGACCAGAAGAACGATCAACCAATGCCAGATGCTGAACGAACCCATTTCGATTGCTCCTGAAAACTATTCGGTCACTTTACCTTTTGAATCATGCCGGGCAGTGGATCCTTGCCGCCGATTATATGCACGTGAAGGTGTAAAACGTCCTGCCTGCCGATCCTCCCGGTGTTGATGATGGTTCGAAAGCCATCCGGGGAACCTTGTTCCCGCGCCAGGCGCGGCGCCATCAGCAGGATCTTGCCGAGAACGGACTGATGGCGCTCTTCGACGTGCGCCAGGGAAGCGATGTGCTCCTTGGGAACGAGCATGAAATGCACGGGCGCCACTGGGTGAATGTCGTGAAAGCCGAGGATCTCCTCGTCCTCGTACACCTTCTTGCTCGGGATCTCCCCTCGCACGATCTTGCAGAAGATGCAGTCCTGAGCGCTCACTTGTCGGTGATCCCGCCGCTACCGCGGCTGCGCAGCCTGGTTCCCCTCGCGTCTAACCGTCGGTCCGGTCCCGCTTCTCGTCGACTCCCGAGATGCCTTCCCTGCGCCGCAACTCGGCGAGAACGTCGTCCGGGCCGAGACCGTGCCATGCCAGCATCACGAGGCAGTGAAACCAAAGATCCGCCGTCTCGCGGACCAGATGCAGTTTATCACCGTCCTTCGCGGCGAGCAGGGTCTCCACCGACTCCTCTCCCACCTTCTTCAGGATTGCGTCCTGGCCCTTCGCGAACAGGCTCGCAACGTAGGAAGTGCGCGGATCGGAGTTGCGCCGGCTCGCGATCGTCTGCGCGAGCCGGCGGAGGATGTCGGTGTCGATCATTTTCGCTTGTAGATTTGGCCTGGATCTTTCAGCGGCGCTTCGGTGGCGATCCAGCACCCGTCCTGCAACTTGCGAAAGAAACATCGCTCGCGACCGGTGTGGCAGGCGATTCCTCCGCCTTGCCGCACCTGCAACAGCACAACGTCGCCATCGCAGTCCAGGCGTACTTCCGACACGTGCTGAACGTGCCCCGACTCCTCGCCCTTGCGCCAAAGGCGCGCGCGCGCGCGCGACCAGTATACCGCCTGGCCTGTGCGCACCGTCTCGCTCAGCGCCTGACGGTTCATCCACGCCATCATGAGCACCTTCCCGCTGACGGCGTCCTGCGCGATCGCCGGCACCAGGCCGTCTGCGTCCCACGCAACTTCGTCCAGCCAGCTTTCGCTCACAGCCGTACCTCGATGTCGTGGGCGGCGAGAAAGCGCTTGGCCTGCCCCACCGTGAGCTCACCGTAGTGAAACACGCTCGCCGCGAGGACGGCGTCCGCTCCGCCCACGCGGATACCTTCGAGCAAGTGCTCGAGGCTTCCCACGCCTCCGCTCGCGATCACGGGGATGTCCAGCGTGTCGCAGAACGCGCGGGTGAGCTCCAGATCGAACCCCTGCCGTGTCCCGTCGCGATCCATGCTGGTGAGCAGGATCTCTCCCGCCCCCGCTGCCTGCATCCGCCGGCCCCAGTCGATGGCGTCGATGCCGGTCGGCCTGCGCCCGCCATGGGTGAACACTTCCCAGCGCAGCGGCGCGCTGCCCGGAACGCGCCGGGCATCCACGGCCACGACGATGCACTGCGAACCGAATCGGCCTGCGGCCTCTTCCACCAGCCCGGGGTTCCGGACGGCCGCCGTGTTGATGCTCACCTTGTCGGCGCCGGCGTTGAGCAGCCGGCGCACGTCGCCCACTTCCCGCACCCCCCCACCCACGGTGAGAGGAATGAATACCTGAGCGGCAACCTGCTCGACGATCCCCGGGATCAGCGCCCGATGCTCGGCGCTCGCGGAGATGTCCAGGAAGGTGATCTCGTCCGCACCCTGCTCGTCATAGCGCCGTGCGATCTCGACCGGATCGCCGGCATCGCGCAGCTCCACGAACCTGACACCCTTCACGACCCGTCCGTCGGTCACGTCGAGGCAGGGAATGATGCGCTTGGCTAGACCCATCGCATGGCGCAGCGGCGAAACGGTTGAAGATCGAAGGCGCGTTCGAAGCGCACGGCAAGGGCGAGGACGATTGGCGCAGGACGGACCGGGGAACGGTCAGGACTTTTCGGCCATCTTGTCGGCCAGCTTCTGGGCTTCCGCGAAGCTCAGCGTGCCCTCGTAGAGCGCCCGGCCGGCAATGGCCGCGGTGACCCCTTCGGCTTCGATCTCACAGAGCATGCGGATGTCGTTCAAGGACCTGATCCCCCCGCTCGCGATGACCGGCACGTTGAGGGCCCGCGCAAGCTCCAACGTCGCGGCGATGTTGATTCCGGTCATCATGCCATCGCGACCGATGTCGGTGTAGATCACCGCCTCGACTCCGTAGTCCTGGAACTTCTTGGCCAGATCCACGACGTCGTGACCGGTCATCTTGGACCAGCCGTCGACGGCCACCTTGCCGTCCCTGGCGTCGAGCGCGACGATGATGTGCCCCGGGAATGCGTAACAGGCGTCGTGCAGGAAGCCGGGCGTCTTCACGGCCGCCGTTCCGATGATGATGTAGGAAATACCGTCGTCGAGGTAGCGCTCCACCGTATCCAGGTCGCGGATACCGCCGCCGAGCTGGATCGGTATCTCGTCTCCCACCGCCTTCACCACCGCCTTCACCGCTTCTTCGTTTCTGGGCTTGCCCGCGAATGCGCCGTTCAGATCCACGAGGTGCAGCCGGCGCGCGCCCTGCACGATCCAGTGCCGGGCCATCGCTCCGGGATCTTCAGAGAACACCGTGGCATCGGCCATCGATCCCTGCTTGAGCCTCACGCAGTGGCCGTCCTTCAAGTCAATGGCTGGAATGATGAGCATGGAGAAGACTTCGTGAACTGGGTTTGGCGAAGCGTTCTGAGCGGACAACCCTGCGACTGTCTGGAGACCTTCCGGCTGATCAAGCGCTGGCGGTTCCCATTTCAAGGGAAGGCACTGCCGCCGAGCCGTCCCATCGAACAAAGTTCGACAACAGCTGCAAACCGGCCTGATGGCTCTTTTCCGGGTGGAACTGCACAGCGAAGATATTGCCGCTGGCCACCGCAGAGGCAAAGCTGAACGGGTAGTTGCTGGTCGCAGCCACGATCTGCGCTTCCTGCGGCTCGACATAGTAGCTGTGCACGAAATAGAACCGGGTGCCGTCGGCGATCTGTGCCCACATCGGGTGGCGCATGCGCTGATACACCTGGTTCCAGCCCATGTGCGGGACCTTGAGCTTGGATCCGTCGGCGGCGAACATCCTCTGCGCCGGAAAGCGCACCACCCTCCCGCGCAGAATGCCCAGACCGCGCACGCCGCCCTCCTCGCTCCAGTCGAACAGCATCTGCAAACCGATGCACAGGCCAAGAAAGGGCTTGCACCGGGCGGCTTCGAGCAGCGCTTCGCGCAGGCCCCGCGCGTCCATCTCGCGCATGCAGTCGGGCATTGCTCCCTGGCCGGGGAACACGACGCGCGCCGCCTCGCCAATCGCCCCCGGGTCACTGGTCACGACCACCCTGGCTTCGGGCGCGACATGCTCCAGGGCCTTCGCCACGGAGCGAAGGTTTCCCATGCCGTAATCGACGACCGCGATATCGATCATGCGGACGGGTCTGAAGACTTGTTACAGCGCCCCTTTGGTGGAAGGCACCAGCGCAGGGGCGCGCGGATCCGGTTCGCACGCCATCCTCAGCGCCCGGGCAAAAGCCTTGAACACCGTTTCGGCCTGATGGTGCGCGTTCTTGCCCTTCAGATTGTCGACATGCAGGGTGACCAGCGCGTGATTCACGAAGCCCTGGAAGAACTCGTGAATCAGATCCACGTCGAACTCGCCGACCAGTCCGCGAACGAACGGCACGTCGAACGCCAGGCCAGGCCGTCCGGATAGGTCGATCACGACACGCGACAGCGCCTCGTCCAGCGGCACGTAAGCGTGACCGAAGCGGCGGATCCCCTTCTTGTCGCCCAGCGCCTTGGCGAGCGCCTGGCCCAAAGCGATTCCGACGTCTTCTACCGTGTGATGCGCATCGATGTGCAGGTCGCCCTTCGCTTCGATCTCCAGATCGATCATGCCGTGGCGCGCGACCTGGTCCAGCATGTGATCCAAGAATCCGATGCCGGTAGCGAGCCGGGAGCGACCGCTTCCGTCGAGGTTGAGATGCACGCGGATGCGGGTTTCCAGCGTATCGCGCCGCACCTCCGCCTGGCGCATGGGCGGTGCCTGAATGCTGTTCTCGCGCTGCACGGTTTTCAGATGCTCTGGTTCAGAGCGGAAAGGAACAAATCGTTTTCGCGGGGCGTGCCGATGGTGACCCGCAGGCAATTGTCGAGCAGCGGGTGCGATCCGTGCAAATTCTTGATGAGAATCTTCTTCTGCTTCAGTCTCGCGAAGACGCCCGGTGCGTCGTCGACCCGGAACAGGACAAAGTTGGCGCGGCTCGGGAAGGCCTTCACCCGGTCCAGCGCGCTCAACGCCTCGAACACTCGCGTGCGCTCGCGCCGGATCTCGCCGGCCTGCTCCTCGAGCAGGTCGCGCCGCGCGAGCACCGCTTCCCCGATCACCTGCGTCAGCACATTCACGTTGTAGGGCAGACGCAGCTTGTCGAACTGACGCAACCACTCTTCGCGGCCCGCCAGCAACCCCAGACGCAACCCCGCCAGGCCGAGCTTGGACACCGTCCTCATGACCAGTAGGTTGTCACGGACCACTGTCTGCGCCATGAAGCTTTCGCCGGCGAAGGCGTGGTAAGCCTCGTCGATGACAACCAGACCCGGAGCGGTTTCTATGATACGCGTTAGCGCATGCCGGTCAAACAGATTGCCCGTGGGATTGTTGGGGTAGGCCAGAAACACCACAGCCGGCCGGTGACGCTCCATGGCCTCCAGCACGGCCCTGCTGTCCAGGCTGAAGTCGGGCTTCAACGGCACGGCGACGAAGCGCGCGCCGACCAGCGTCGCGATCATGCGGAACATGACGAAGGACGGTTCCACGCCAAGAATCACGGCACCGGGTCTTGCCACCCCCAGCGCGAGCATCTGGATGATCTCGTCGGAGCCGTTTCCCAGCAGCAGTTGCGCTTGCGCGGGCACCTCCATGGCTTCGCGCAACCGGGCCTTCAGCGCCGTGGCCCGGGCATCCGGATAGCGGTTGATTGCCGCGGCGGCGGCGAGCTTGCCGATGCGCTCGCGCAGCTCCGGTGGCAGCGGGTACGGATTCTCCATCGCGTCCAGTTTCACGAATCCGCCCGCATCCGGAACGTGATAGGCCTGCAGCGCGAGCACTTCCTCGCGCAGCAGCTCTTCGGGTCGGCGACTCATCGGTGAAAGCGCAGCCGGGCCGACCTGGCGTGCGCCGGCAATCCTTCGCCTTGCGCCAGTTCAGCCGCCACGGCACCGAGCGAGCGGGCGCCTTGCGCGGTGACTTCGATCAGGCTGGTGCGCTTCTGGAAGTCATAGACGCCCAGTGGAGAGGAAAACCGGGCGGTGCGGGCGGTCGGCAGAACGTGGTTCGGCCCCGCACAGTAGTCGCCCAGGGCCTCCGAAGCGTATCGGCCGAGAAACACCGCGCCCGCGTGCCGCACGCGGGGCAGCCAGCGCCGCGGCTCTTCGACCGAGAGCTCGAGGTGTTCCGGTGCGATGCGGTTGGCGATCTCGCACGCTTCCTCCAGGCTCTGTGTCTGGATCAGCGCGCCTCGTCCGGCCAGAGACGCCCGAATTACCTCCTGCCGCGGCATCTCCAGGATCAGCCGTTCGATGCTGGCCGCCACCCGATCGATGAACCCGCCATCCGGACACAGCAGGATCGCCTGGGCGTTCTCGTCGTGCTCCGCTTGGGAGAACAGGTCCATGGCGATCCAGTCGGGCTCGGTTCTCGCGTCGCAGATGACCAGGATTTCCGAAGGCCCGGCCACCATGTCGATGCCCACGACGCCGAATACGCGCCGCTTGGCCGCCGCAACGTAGGCGTTCCCGGGCCCGACGATCTTGTCGACGGCCGGAATGGTCGCGGTGCCGTAGGCCAGCGCCGCCACCGCCTGCGCGCCGCCGATCGTGAAGACGCGATCCACGCCGGCCAGATGCGCGGCCGCGAGCACCAGCTCGCTGCGCTCGCCCCGCGGCGTGGGAACCACCATGATGATCTCCTTTACGCCGGCGACCCGGGCTGGGATCGCGTTCATGAGCACGGTAGAGGGATAGGCCGCCTTGCCGCCCGGCACGTAGATGCCGACCCGATCGAGCGGCGTGACCTGCTGGCCCAGCATGGTTCCATCGGCTTCCGTGTAGCTCCAGGACGCCACAGGCTGTCGCTCGTGATAGGCGCGTATCCTCGCGGCGGCTGTCTCGAGTGCGACACGCTGTCCGCCGGGCAAGGCGTCCAGAGCCGCCGCCGGGGAAGAGCGGGGCACTTCGAGCGCCGCCACCGACTCGGCCTCGAGCGCATCGAAGCGCCTCGTGTATTCCAGTAGAGCCGCATCGCCGCGGGCGCGCACCTCGGCAAGGATCGCTGCGACGGCCGAGTCCACGCGTTCGTCCATCGTGGCCTCGAAGGCCAGGAGTTCGCTCAGCCGGGCGTCGAAGTCCGGCTGCGCCGTGGATAGCCTGCGCATCAGCATCGATCAGGCCGTCTGCTTTACTGCCCGCGCAAACGCGTCGAGCAGCGGTTGAAGGCGCGGCCGTTTGAGCTTGAGCGCCGCCTGGTTGACGATCAGCCGTGCGCTGATCGGCATGATCTCCTCCACCGGGCGCAGGTTGTTGGCCTTGAGCGTATTGCCGCTGGAAACCAGGTCCACGATCGCGTCCGCCAGTCCGGCCAGCGGAGCCAGCTCCATGGACCCGTAGAGCTTGATGAGATCGACGTGCACCCCCTTGGACGCGAAGTGGTCGCGCGCGGTCTTGAGGTACTTGGTCGCCACCCGCAGCCGCGCGCCCTGGCGCACCGCCGACTCGTAGTCAAAGCCGGCAGGTACCGCGACCATCATCCGGCATCGGGCGATGGCCAGATCGAGGGGCTGATACAGCCCCTCGCCGCCGTGTTCGAGCAGCACGTCCTTGCCGGCGACACCGAGGTCCGCGGCGCCGAACTGCACGTAAGTCGGGACATCGGAAGCGCGCACGATGATGATCTTCACGTCCGCCCGATCGGTGTCGAGGACCAGCTTGCGAGAAGTTTCCGGGTCCTCCAGCGGCCGGATTCCCGCCGCACGAAGGATCGGAACGGTCTCCACGAAGATACGTCCCTTGGACAAGGCGAGCGTGATGGTGTCGGCGTCTTTGACCACGGCTTTCCGGTCAGTGCGCGCGCTTGATGCGCGCACCGAGTTGACCAAGCTTCTCCTCGATGCATTCGTAACCGCGGTCCAGATGGTACACGCGGTCGACCACGGTCTCTCCCTCGGCCATCAGCCCGGCCAGCACCAGGCTCGCCGAAGCGCGCAGGTCGGTCGCCATGACCCGGGCGCCCTCCAGACGCGGTACACCGCGCACCACCGCCGTGTTTCCTTCCACCTCGATGTCGGCACCCAGCCGTCGCAGCTCCTGCACGTGCATGAAGCGATTCTCGAAGATCGTCTCCGTGACCACCGCGGTGCCCCGCGCCACACTGTTGAGCGCCATGAACTGCGCCTGCATATCGGTCGGGAAGGCCGGGTACGGCGCGGTGCGCACGCTGACCGCGCGCAGCTCCCGCGGCGCCTTGAGCGCGATCCAGTCCTCGCCGCATTCGACCGTGGCGCCGGCCTCGCGCAGCTTGGCGACCACCGCGTCCAGCGTATCGGCGCGCGCCTGTCTGAGCCGGATGCTGCCGCCTGTGGCGGCCGCCGCCACGAGGAAAGTGCCCGTTTCGATGCGATCGGGCATGACCGAGTAATCGGCGCCCTGCAGACGGTCCACCCCTTCGATGCGAACCACATCGCTGCCGGCGCCCTGCACTCTGGCGCCCATCGCATTCAGGCACAGCGCGAGGTCCACGACTTCGGGCTCGCGCGCCGCGTTCTCGATGATCGTCGTGCCTTGGGCCAGCGCGGCTGCCATCATCAGGTTCTCGGTGCCGGTCACGGTCACCAGGTCCATGACCAGTCGTGCGCCTTTCAAGCGAGCGGCACGCGCATGAATGTAACCGTGCTCGATGCTGATTTGCGCGCCAAGCGCCTGGAGCCCCTTGATGTGCTGATCGACCGGCCGCTGGCCGATGGCACAGCCTCCGGGCAGCGATACCCGCGCCTCGCCAAAGCGCGCCGTGAGCGGCCCGAGCACCAGGATCGAAGCGCGCATGGTCTTCACCAGCTCATAGGGTGCGACCGGGTCTGCAAGCCGCGCCGCGGTCAGGCTCACTCCCAGCTTTTCGTCGAGCGAGACGTCCACGCCCATCTGCCCCAGCAGGGTGAGCATGGTGGTCACGTCGCGCAGGTGCGGAACGTTCCTCACGCGCAGCGTCTCGGGAGTAAGCAGCGCGGCGCACAGGATGGGCAGGGCGGCGTTCTTGGCGCCGGACACCTTGATCTCCCCGGCCAGTGGCACGCCCCCCTGGATGACGAGCTTGTCCATGTACCTTGGCGGACGAAGGCCCGCGGCCGCGGGCCAGCCGCGCCTAGCGCGTCGCCCACTCCTCCGGAGTGAAGGTGCGCATAGAGAGCGCATGGATTTCCTCGCGCATGCGATCTCCCAGGGCGCGGTACACCACCTGGTGCTGCTGCACGCGAGTCTTGCCGCGGAACTCGGGACTCACGATCACGGCTTCGAAATGATGACCGTCGCCCGACACCTCGACGTATTCACAGGCGAGGCTGTCTTTTATGTAGGACTTGACCTGGTCGGGGGTCACCATGGCAAGAGACGAAATCAGTGACGCAGCTTGTAACCGCACCGGATGAGCGCCAAGGTCGCGAATGATAAGGCCAAGAGCGCGCCGCCCACAATCGCCAGCGAAAGCCATGGCGAGACATCGCCGACGCCGAAGAAGCCGTAGCGAAATCCGTCGATCATGTAGAAGAAGGGATTGAAATGCGACACTTTCTGCCAGAGGGGCGGCAACGAGTGGATCGAATAGAACACGCCGGCCAGGAACGTCAGCGGAATGATGATGAAATTCTGGAAAGCGGCGAGCTGGTCGAACTTGTCCGCCCAGATGCCGGCAATGATGCCCATCACCCCGAGGATGGCCGACCCCAGCAGCGCGAAGACGATCGCCCACAGCGGGTGTTGAAGCGGCGGCGCGACCAGCAGCGCGCTCACCGCCAGCACCCCGGTTCCGACGATAAGGCCCCGGACCACCGCGGCGAGGACGTACGCCAGGAAGAACTCGAAGTGGGAAAGCGGCGGCAACAGGATGAACACGATGTTGCCGGTGATCTTGGATTGAATCAGGCTGGAGGAGCTGTTGGCAAAGGCGTTCTGCAGCACGGACATCATGGCCAGGCCGGGAACGAGGAAGGCCGTGTAGCCCACCCCTGGATAGACCTGCACATGCTCCTCCAGGACGTGCGAGAAAATCAGCAGGTAGAGCAGCGCGGTGAGTACCGGCGCCGCGATCGTCTGGAAGCTCACCTTCCAGAAACGCAGAAGCTCCTTGTAGAAAAGGGTGAAGAATCCGGTCACGATCGCTAGGCCCTGCGCATGATCGAGACGAACACCTCTTCCAGATCGGGTTGTCGCAACTCCGTGATGGCGAACTCCCGGCCTGCCTTGCGCAACTCGGCGAGCACCTGCTCGAGCTGTCCGTAATCATTCAGCGACAATACGTACTCGCCGGGATTGACCGATTCCTCCAGCAGCGGGGCCAGCGCCTCCGGCAGCGCCCCGTCCGCCAGGCGCAATCTGAGCCGCAAGCCCGAGTAACCCTTGAGCAGGTTCTCGGTCGTGTCCAGCGCCACCAGGCGGCCCTGCTTGAGCATGCCCACGCGGCTGCACAGCGTCTCGGCCTCGTCCAGATAATGCGTGGTCAGCACGACCGTATGGCCGTCGCGATTGAGCTGGCGGATGAAATCCCACAACCCCTGGCGCAGCTCCACGTCGACGCCGGCGGTGGGCTCGTCGAGGACGATGACGGGGGGCTTGTGCACCAGCGCCTGCGCCACCAGTACCCTGCGTTTCATCCCGCCCGAGAGCGCGCGCATGTTGGCGTCCGCCTTCGCGCTCAAGCCCAGCCGCGCCATGATCTCATCGATCCAGGCATCGTTGCGTCGCAGTCCGAAGTAACCCGACTGGATGCGCAGCGTTTCGCGAACCGTGAAGAACGGATCGAACACGAGTTCCTGCGGGACCACCCCCAGGCAGCGCCGCGCGGCGCGATACTCGCGCACCACGTCATGTCCCATGACCTTGAGCCAGCCCCGGTTTCCGCGCGTCAGGCCGGCCAGGATGCTGATCAGGGTGGTCTTGCCCGCGCCATTGGGCCCGAGCAACGCGAAGAACTCCCCTTGGGCAATCTCCAGATCGATGCCGCACAAGGCCTGGACCGCACCGTATGCCTTGGCTACATCCCGGATCTCGATGGCTGGCTGCATGGGCCCGAGGTTCGCCTCGGAGGGCGGCTCCCGCCTGGATTAGGATAACGGGCGGTTATTCTGCCGTCAGAGGAATCAGTTCGGCGAGCCCGTACAGGTCGATCAGACTGCGGATAGCGGGTCCGAGGTTGGCGAAGGCAAGCGCAGTACCCACCAGGGCCGCGCGGCGCATCCACTCCAGCATCAGGCTGAGCGAGGAGGAGTCGACCGACTCGACGCCGGAGAAATCAAAGATCAGCCGGCCCTGGCCGAAAAGCTTCTCGCCCTCGGAGAGCAGAGCGACGACTGTGGCGTGGGTGACCGCTCCCGAAACATAGCAGCGCTCGCCTTGGCGCTCGATCATGGCTGAGTTTTCGCGCCGGTGCTCACCCGCCCGCTGTTCTTGGCGATCAGACTGCGGATCAGACCTTCGATGCCTCCGCGCTGAATCTCCTGGCTGAACACGTTGCGATAGTTGATGACCAGACTCGCGCCGTCGATGCGCACGTCGAAGACCTTCCACCCGGAGTCGGTGAGCGCCATGTCGTAGTCCACCGTGATCGGCTGCGCGCCGCCCGGCAGGCGAACCACGGTTCCCACCGTCGCCTCCTGGTCGCCGGGATTCATGCGCAACGGACGATATTCGACCGCGATACCTTGGTAGAAGGTGAACGCCGCCGAATAGGACCGCACCAGCAGGGTGCGGAACTCCCGCATCAGCGTCTCGCGCTGTTCCGGCGTGGCCTCACGCCAGCTTCGGCCCACGGCCAGGCGGGTCATCCTGGCGAAATCGAAGTGCGGCGCCACCTTCTCCTCCATCAGGCGCGCGATGCGTTCCAGGTTGCCGGCCTGCACCTGACGGTCCGATTGGAGGATGCGCAGAACCTCTTCGACGGTTTGCCTGACGAGCAGGTCCGGCGCAGTGATCTGAGCGCGTGCACCGCTCGCCAGCAGGCCGACGGCCACCGAGAGCAGACAGACGCGTAGGAAATTGAGCATTGACGGGCTCTCCTCGAGATTCTTCGAGTCTCACTGCTGCTTCTGCCCGGAACCGACTTCGGCCGCCTTGCCGTACAGAAACTGGCTGATGGCCTTCTCCAGGACGATGGCCGACTGGGTCAGGCGGACCCTGTCGCCGTCTTTCAGATACTCGGTGTCGCCGCCGCCGTCGATTCCGATGTACTGTTCGCCGAGCAGGCCCGCGGTCAGAATGGACACCGCGCTGTCGGTCGGAAACTGATAGCGCTTCGCGATACGCATCGTCACGCGGGCGCGGAAAGTCTGATTGTCGAAAGCGATACTCTCCACGCGCCCGATCACCACTCCGGCGCTCTTGACCGGCGCGCGCGGCTTCAGCCCGCCGATGTTGTCGAATTCGGCCACGATCCTGTAGCCGTCTGACACATCGGCCTGGCCGGCGTTCCCCACTTTCAAGGCCAGCACCAACAGGCCGATGAGGCCCGCGGTGACAAAGACGCCCACCCAGAGATCAACGGTCGTTCGATCCACGGTTCATACTCCTGTAAACATGAACGCGGTAAGCACGAAGTCGAGCGCGAGCACCGCCAGGGCGGAAGTCACCACGGTGCGCGTCACCGCGTGCGATACACCTTCCGCGGTGGGGGGCGCATCGTAGCCTTCGAACAGCGCGATTGCGGTCACCGCCGCGCCGAACACCACGCTCTTGATCACCCCGTTGAGAATATCCTCGCGCAGGTCCACGCTGGCCTGCATCTGCGACCAGAACGCGCCGGCGTCCACGCCGATGATCACCACCGTGATCAGATAGCCGCCGAACACCCCCATGGCGCTGAAGATCGCAGCGAGCAGCGGCATCGAGAGAAATCCGCCCCAGAACATCGGGCTGATCACGCGAGAAAACGGATCCACTGCCATCATCTCCATGGCGGAGAGCTGCTCGGTGGATTTCATGATTCCGATCTCCGCGGTCATCGCCGAGCCCGCGCGGCTGGCGAATAGCAGCGCCGACACCACAGGCCCCAGCTCCCTCACCAGCGCAAGCGCCACCAGCGTTCCGACCGCCTCGGCCGATCCGTAGCGCTTGAGCGTTTCGTAGCCCTGCAGGCCCAGCACCAGGCCGACGAAAAGGCCGGAGACGATGATGATGATCAGCGACAGCGCGCCGGCGAAATAGATCTCGTCGAGCAGCAGCCGTGGGCGCACGAAGGTCGGCGTCGAGCGCAGCAGGATCAGGCCCATGAAGCGGGTAGCGCAACCCAGCTGCCACACGCCGTTGATCGTCAATCGCCCGACCAGGCGCAGTCCTCGCGCGAGCGCACCGCCCACTCAGCCTCCCAATCCCAGGTCGGCGCGATACGGCGCAGCCGGATAATGAAACCGCACCGGCCCGTCGACCTCGCCGTTGACGAACTGATGGACGAAGGGCTCGGCGGAAGCCACGACATCGCGCGGCGTTCCCTCGGCAACGATCTCGCCGCGCGACAGGAAGTAGACGTAGTCGACGATCTTGAAGGACGCGGCCACGTCGTGCGTCACCACGATGGAAGTCGCGCCCAGCGCGTCGTTGAGCCGCCGGATCAGATTGGCGATGACGCCGGTGGAGATCGGGTCGAGGCCGGTGAACGGTTCGTCGTACATGATCAGCATCGGATCGAGCGCGATGGCGCGCGCGAGCGCCACGCGTCGGGCCATCCCGCCGGAGAGCTCCGAGGGCCGCAGTCGATGCGCACCGCGCAGTCCCACGGCGTGCAGCTTCATCAGCACCAGGTCGCGGATCATCGACTCTGGAAGGCTGGTGTGCTCGCGCAGCGGGAAGGCTACGTTGTCGAACACCGACAAGTCGGTGAACAGCGCACCGAACTGAAACAGCATGCCCATGCGTCGCCGCAGCTCGTAGAGTTCATCGTGTCCGAGGCGGTGAATGATGTGGCCGTCGACCCGGATCTCGCCCCGCCTGGGTTTGAGCTGGCCTCCGATCAGCCGCAGCAGCGTGGTCTTGCCGGTGCCGCTGCCGCCCATGATGGCGACCACTTTTCCGCGCGGCAGGCGCAAGTCGACCGCTTTCAGCAGCGGCTTTGCGTCGTAGGAGAAATCGACCCGCGAGAACTCGACGATGGGCTGAGAGTGCACTGGAAGGGAGCCGGTTTGTTCGCCCGGCATTCTAGCGGAGAGTGACGGTCCCGGGGCTTCCATCGAAAGGCTTTTGCATGCAAGCTTCGCGTCCGAATGCAGCCAGGTCCCTCGCCACCGGTCGACACACGCCGCCGGCGGCCAAAGCAGCGCGTGCGCTGCGTCGAAGCGGCGGGCGGACGGCGCGCAAGACCCCGTGTTGCACTGCTCGGCCATCAGGCGATAGGCGAATGAATTCGATACAGGCCTCGGCCAGACGACAGCAAGCGCCGGCCATCGAGGTGCGTGGCTTGAGCAAGCGCTATGGAACGGCGTTTGCCCTGCGCGACCTGGACGTTCGCGTGCCGCGCGGCGTTCTGTTCGGCCTGGTCGGGGCGAACGGCGCCGGCAAGACGACGTTGATCAAGTGCCTGCTCGATTTCTGCGATTTCGATGCGGGGAGCATCGCGATCTTCGAGCAAGCCAGCCGACTGAGCGCGGCGCGCAGTCGTCTCGCGTTTCTTCCCGAGCGATTCGTCCCGCCGTACTACCTGACCGGAGAGGACTTCCTGCGCTTCATGATGCGCATGTACCGACGCCCGTACGAGGCGCTGGCCGCGCTGCGCATGACTGAGGCGCTCGACCTGCCGCGGGAGGCGCTGCGCAAGCCCGTGCGCGCGTTCTCCAAAGGCATGACCCAGAAGCTCGGGCTCGCCGCCTGCCTGCTTTCGGGCCGGGACCTGCTGGTGCTGGACGAGCCGACCAGCGGACTGGACCCGAAGGCCCGGTCGCTGTTGAAGGCGCAGTTAAGGCACCTGCGCGATGGCGGCACGACCCTGTTTCTGACCTCGCATGCGCTGGCGGACGTGGAGGAACTGTGCGACGAGATGGCGGTGTTGCACGAAGGGCGGCTGCGCTATGTCGGCACCCCGGCCGCGCTCAAGCAGCGCCATGCTGCCGCCGACCTGGAACAGGCGTATCTTTCTTGCATCGCCTGAGGTCACGCTCACAAGCGATTGACAGGGAATATTTTCTGGCAAACTAGATCGCCGTCATGTCCAATGCTCCCTCCAGCGCTTTCACGGGCCGCCCGCAGCGGACCAAGCCGGGCCTGCTGGTCGTCGACGACGATCCGCTGATCACCGATACGCTGGATTTCGTGCTCGGGCGCGACTACAGCGTGCACGTGGCGGAGTCTCGGGCCCAGGTCAAGAGCCTGTTGCAACAGCTCGACAATCCGCCCGAGCTGGCGCTGGTCGACCTCGGACTTCCGCCGAACCCGCACCGCCCCGACGAGGGCTTCCGCCTGATCCGCGAGTTGCTCGCCTATTCTCCCGGCATGAAGGTGCTGGTGCTTTCCGGGCAAAGCGACGAAGCCAATGCGCGCTACGCGCGCACGCTGGGAGCGATCGAGTTCATCGCCAAACCGTGCGAACCGGCCGTGCTCAGGGAGCTGCTGGCCAAGGCGCTGGAGTTCGCCGCGGTGGAGCGCAAGGGCTCCGGCGAGGACAGCGGAATCATCGGCAGCGGCCCGGCCATCGCCAAGCTGCACGAGCAGATCATCCAGTACGCCCCTTCGCCATTCCCGGTGCTGATCGAGGGCGAGTCGGGAAGCGGCAAGGAACTGGTGGCGGCTTCGCTTCATCGCAGAAGCCCTCGCGCCGCCAGACCGTTTCTCGCGCTCAACTGCGCGGCGATTTCGCCGACGCTGGTCGAGCCGACCTTGTTCGGCTACAGCAAGGGGGCCTTCACCGGCGCGACCAGCGCCCGCGCCGGCTACTTCGAGGACGCGCAGGAGGGCACCCTGTTCTTGGACGAGATCGGGGAACTGCCCCTCGAGCTGCAGGCAAAGCTGCTGCGCGTGCTGGAAAACGGCGAGTACCAGCGCGTCGGGGAAACGGTGAGCCGCGTGAGCCATGCGCGGGTCATCGCGGCCACCAACCGCGACCTGCGCCAGGAAGTCAAAGGCGGGCGCTTCCGCGCCGACCTCTATCACCGCCTGTCGGTGTTTACCATCGCGGTGCCTCCGCTGCGCGAGCTTGGCGAGGACAAGTTGCGGCTGTTCGAGCACTTCGCACAGTTCTACGCGCGGCAAAGCGGCGTCGCTCCGATCCGCCTGGACGAAGGCGCGCGGCGGGCGTGGATGGAGTATTCGTTTCCAGGCAACGTGCGGGAGTTGCGCAATATCGTCATTCGCCTGACAACCAAGCACGCCGGTCGGTCGATCGACGCCGACCAGCTCATCGGCGAACTGGACTGGGAGGACCCGGTAGCCGTTGCCCCCACGGTCGCGGCGCAGGATTTCAAGGTATCGCTGGAAAACGCGCGGCGCTTCCTGCAGGGCCGCAAGGGCTTCAACCTCGATCAGGCGCTGCGCGAACTGGAACGCAGTTACGTAGAGGCCGCGCTCGAGATCACTCAGGGCAACCTGAGCCAGGCCGCGCGGCTGCTTGGCATCCACAGAACCACGCTGTACAGCCGGATGCAGGCCTACGAGCAGGCGGCGCAGGAACGCCAATAGCGATGTACTACGCTTTCTTCGGGCTCTCGCATCCGCCCTTCAAGATCACGCCCGATACCGAAGTGTTCTTCGAGGGCGGCAATCGCGGCGCCATCCTGGAAGCGCTTATCTATGCCATTTCCCAGGGCGAGGGCATCATCAAGGTGACCGGCGAGGTCGGCAGCGGCAAGACCATGCTGTGCCGCATGTTGCAGACCCGCCTGCCGAGCAACATAGACACCGTCTACCTCGCCAATCCGAACGTCTCTCCTGACGAGATCCTGCACGCCATCGCCTTCGAGCTGCAGCTGCCGGTGGCGAAGGATGCGCCTCGCCTGGAAGTCATGCACCGCCTCAACGAGTATCTGCTGGAAAGGCACGCGCAGAAAAGGCAGGTCGTCCTGTTCGTGGAAGAGTCGCAGGGCATGCCGCTCGCCACGCTGGAAGAAATCCGCCTGCTTTCGAACCTGGAGACCCACGACCACAAGCTCCTTCAGATCGTCTTGTTCGGACAACCCGAGCTGGACGAAAACCTGCGCCGGCCGCAGATCCGCCAATTGCGCGAGCGCATCACGCACAGTTTCACGCTCGCTCCGCTGACCGCCGAGGACGTGCGCCTGTATCTGAATTTCCGGCTGCACGCCGCGGGCTACCGCGGGCCGGACCTGTTCCGCCGGCGCGTCGTGGGCTACATCGCCCGGGCTAGCGCCGGGCTGACGCGGCGCGTCAACATCATCGCCGACAAGGCCATGCTGGCCGCTTTTGCCGAGGGTACGCATGACGTCTCCATGAAGCACGTCAGGGCGGCCATCCGGGACAGCGAATTTTCCGCCGGGAGCGCGCGGCCGCTGTCCAGCCAACTGGTCTACGCAGTCACCGGAGTCTTGTTCGGAGGCCTGCTCGGGGTGGGCGCCTTTTCGGCCTACCAGGCATGGCGCGCAGAACCGCTCGCCAGTCCCAAGGATCCCTCCGCGGTTCATCCGGCGCTCCTGCAGCAGCCCGAAGAGTCGCCGGCCGCAGCGTCACGGTCGGACCAATTCCAGCCCGCCCCTGCCGGCTCCACCCCCGCGTTGACGGCTGCTCAAGTGGTTGGCGCGCAAGTTGCAGGCGTCCCCGGCGCACAGAGCGCGGACGGCGAGGAAGACCTCTTGGAGCAGCGCCTGCTGGCCACCGAACGGTTGCTGACGGGTCCAGCGGTCCAACCCTTCACGATCCAGCTGCTTGGGTCTTCCGACCCTGAACTCTTGAGAAGTTATTTGAAGACTATTTCTAAATATCTTGAGATAGAAAGAATTTTTGTGTACCGTACCATGGCGAGGGAGCGCCCGTCGCTGACCGTCTTGTACGGCAATTTCGCCACTCTGCGGGAAGCCAATGCGCAAATCGAGAAGCTTCCGGAGGAACTGAAGGCCAATCGGCCGTATTGCCGCACGCTCAACGGGATACGAGCGGAGATCGCGCAGTACCGTTCGTGACGACAGGAAGCAGCGCCGTGCGCCTCGGCTCGCGAGCAAGGCGATCAGTGCATCGCCGGTAGCAACTGGGCAACAGGGAGGTAACGAACTTGCAGTTCACGCACGGCAGCTCGGCGCGGGGTCTGACCCACCGCATGGCGGCGGCGCTTCTGTTCGCGGCATTGCTGCCGGCGTGCGGCCACAAGCCCACCGTTCCACCGTCTCAAGGACATCTGGACAGTGAGCGGGCGCCCACCCTGGCGCCGCAGGAGAAGATCCTGCCACCGGTGACGATCACCGACTTCGTGCCGCCGCCCAAACCGCAGGTCCGCTTGCCCACCTATACCGTGGTCGTGCAGGAGGTCCCGGTGAAGGAATTGCTCTTCGCGCTCGCGCGCGACACCAAGCAGAGCATCGATGTCGACCCCGGCGTGCAGGGTCTGGTCAGCCTGAACGCGGTCGATGAAACCCTGCCGGCCATCATCGAGCGCATCGCACGCCAGGTTAACATCCGCTACCGCACAATCGGCAACACGATCGTTGTCAGCCCGGACACGCCGTACTTCAAGACCTACCGCGTGAACTACGTCAACGTCGTGCGCGACACCACCGCTTCCATCGGTGTGAGCGGCGATATCTCGGGGGGCACGTCGACTGCGGGCGGACAGGCGCCAAGTCAGGCTGCGGGAACCTCCAGTACCCGGGTGGAGAGCACATCGAAGAACAACTTCTGGGAAGTCCTGCGACAAAACGTCGAGAGCATTCTGGCCGCCACCAAGGCTTTGAGCGAGAGCGCCGACCAGCGTGCGGCGCGCGCCGAAGCGGCCCGCGCCGAGCGCCAGGAGCGCATCGCGCAGGCGGAAGCCGTCGCCCGCGCCGGACCGAACGCCGCGCCGCTGTTCGAGAAGGCGTTCGGCGCCGAGACCCTAGCGCGTACCGCGGCAAAAGACGAAATCGTGATCAACCCGATTGCCGGTACCCTCACGGTGCTCGGCACCGAGCGCCAGCATGGTCTGATCCAGCAGTATCTCGACGGGATCTCGACGGCCTCCCAGCGCCAAGTGCTGATCGAAGCCACGATCGCCGAGGTCCAGCTCTCGAACAACTATCAGGCGGGCGTGGACTGGAGTCGGCTGGCGACCGGCGCGGGTTTCACTTTCCAGCAGGAACTGCTCGGATCCAACCTCGGCGGCGCCCCGCGGATGGTGATCGGCTACGCCAACACGACGTCCGACGTCGGGAACATCTCGGCCTCGCTGAGGCTGCTGGAGCAGTTCGGCAACACACGCGTGCTCTCCAGTCCGAAGCTGATGGCCCTCAACAACCAGGCGGCGCTGCTCAAAGTCGTGGATAACGTCGTGTATTTCGAGATCGAGGCGCAGACCTCGCAGAATCAGACGACCACGCTGCAGACTTTCAACACCACGCCGCAGACCGTTCCCGTCGGGCTGGTAATGTCCGTGCTGCCCCAGATCACCGAGAGCAGCATGGTGAACCTGACCATCCGGCCCACGATTTCGCGCATCACCCGTTTCGTGAACGATCCCAATCCCTCGCTGCGTCTGGACGGGCAGGGCAATCCGCTGGCGAACCCGATTCTCAATCAGGTCCCCGAAATCCAGGTGCGCGAGATGGAGTCGGTGCTCCAGGTCGGCAGCGGTCAGACCATTGTGCTGGGTGGTCTCATGCAGGACAACGTGCGGCGCGACCGCGATCAGGTCCCCGGCCTGGGCTCCGTGCCGCGCGTGGGCGAAGCGTTCGCCTTCCGCGACGAAGCCGTCGCCAAGACCGAACTGATCGTGTTCCTGCGACCGACCGTGATCGCCAACCCGTCGATCGACAGCGACGAGCTGAAGTTCTTCAAGCGTTTCCTGCCGAATATCGACCCCACCGGCAAGAATCCATGAGCCTGCTGCTGCAAGCCCTCCAGAGGGCATCGAAGAGCCGCGAGGGCGCAGACTCCGATCTGCCCACCTCGGACGAGAGCGGCCTGTCGCTCGAGCCGCTTCCGGAACCGGTCCTGAGCGACGAAGATGCACCCCTGCGTTCTTCGCCGTCGCCGGCGCAGGCAGCCAGCGTGCTGCGCGCCCAGGAAGCGCCTTCATTTGGCCCGCTCGACTGGGCACGTGAGCACTACATGCTGACCTTCCTGGGCGCAGCGATTCTGTTCGCGATGGGCTACGGCGCCTACGTTTACATCCAGATCAGCAACCCGGGCTGGCTGCAGGCTGCGCCGCCCGCCGCGCCGCTCGGTGCTGGAGTCCCGCCCGCGCCGCAGGCCGTCGTAGCCGAGGCCCCGGCGCAGGCAAAGATCTCCGGGATGCCGGCGCTGGAAACGCCACCGCCTGCGACTGCGGCCGCCGCGGCATCCGCGGCAACCTCGCCAACCCCGCCGGCCCAGGCAGCATCGGGCGATTTCACGGCGCGAGTCGAGCGTGCACCGCGCCGTGCCCGCCCGGTCCGAGCCGGGAAGCTGGCCTTTCAGCCGGCTGCAGAGGGGGGTGCGGAGACCGACGCCGACCCAGAGGTCGAAACCATCGAAATTCCAGAGGCTCCCCAAGCGGCACCCGTCGCGCCATCGCGCGAGGAAATCGCAGTCCGGCGCCAGAAATCGGCTGCGGACGAGCCCGACCCGACACTGGTCGCCGCCTATGAGGCATTGCGCATCGGCGACTACGGGCGAGCCAAAGTGCTCTATCAGGAGGTGCTGGGTAGCGATCCACGCAACATCGACGCTTTGCTGGGACTGGCGGCAATCAACTGGAAAGAAGGCCAGAGCGAGGCGGCGACCGCCTACTACGCCCGTGTGCTGGAAGCCGATCCGCGCAACGGCTACGCCCAGGCAGGGCTCATCGCCCTGGTGGGCCGCTCGGATCCGGCGGGAGCGGAATCACGACTGAAGCAACTGATCGCCCGCGAACCTTCCGGCTTCCTGTACTTCACGCTGGGCAACCTGTACGCCGAACAAGGGCAGTGGCCGGCGGCGCAGCAAGCCTATTTCCAGGCTCACCAACTCATGCCGGAGAACCCCGACTACGCCTTCAACCTCGCCGTGGGCCTCGAGCACTTGGGACAACCCAAACTCGCGCTGGCCTACTACCGCAAGGCCCTGGATCTGTCGTTCAAGCGGGGCCGCGCCAACTTCGACCAGAAACTGGCAATCGAGCGCGTCGGGCAGCTCTCGGCCCGCGTCGATTAAAGTCGTTCTCGCCATGGCTGAGCAACGGAAAAAGCTCCGTCTCGGCGAGCTGCTGGTCCAGCAGGGCCTGATCACCCAGGACCAGTTGCGCATCGCGCTCACCGAACAGAAAGCTCAGAACATCCCCATCGGGCGCCTGCTGGTGCGCCTCGGCTTCGTCACCGAGGCGGTCATCCGGGACATCATGGCGCGCACGATCGGTCAGGAGAGCATCGACTTGTCGCAGGTGCTCGTCGACGCCGAGGCACTCAAGCTCGTGCCCCAGGAGTTTGCCCGGCGCCATCGGCTGCTCCCGATCGCCTACGACGCGGAGCAGGACCTGCTGGTGGTGGCCATTACCGAGGTCTTCAACGTCGTCGCCCTGGATCAGCTGCGCGCCATGCTGGGGTCGAACATCCAGTTGAAGACCGTGCTGGCCGGGCAGGCGCAACTCGATGAATACGTCGACCAGTTCTACGGTTACGAGCTGTCGGTTGACGGCATCCTGCGCGAGATCGAAACCGGTGAGATCGACTACCAGAGCCTGCAGCAGGCAGGTGGCGACGAATACACCCAACCCATCGTGCGCCTGGTGGGCGCCCTGTTGGTCGATGCCGTCAAGCGGGGCGCCTCCGACATCCACTTCGAGCCGGAATATGCGTTCCTGCGCATCCGCTACCGCATCGACGGCGTGCTCGAGCAGGTGCGCAGCCTGCACAAGAACTACTGGCCGGGGATCGCCGTGCGGCTCAAAGTCATCAGCGGAATGAACATCGCCGAAAGCCGCGCCCCGCAAGACGGTCGAATTTCACTCAACCTCAACGGCCGGCCGGTCGATTTCCGCGTATCGACCCAGCCCACGATCTGGGGCGAAAACATCGTGCTGCGCGTCCTGGACCGCGAAAAATCCATCATTTCGCTCGAGCAGATGCGTCTGCCGAAGAACGTGATGGCCAAACTCAATCTCATGCTGGCGCGTCCCGAGGGAATCCTGATCATCACGGGCCCGACCGGCAGCGGGAAGACCACCACGCTGTACTCGCTGCTCGCGAAGCTCAACGTCGAATCGGTGAACATCATGACGCTGGAGGACCCGGTCGAGTACCCTGTGGCGCTCATGCGCCAGACCTCGGTGAACGAGTCGGTGCGCATGGACTTCGCCAACGGCATCCGCTCGATGATGCGACAGGATCCCGACATCATTCTGGTCGGTGAAGTCCGTGACCGGGAAACCGCGGAAATGGCGTTTCGCGCGGCCATGACGGGCCACCAGGTATTCACCACGCTACACACCAACTCGGCGCTCGGCGCTTTCCCGCGGCTGCTCGACATCGGCATCATGCCGGACATCATGGCGGGCAACATCATCGGCATCATCGCCCAGCGGCTGGTTCGGGTGCTGTGCACCCACTGCAAGGAGGCCTACCCCCCGAATGCCGAGGAGCGCCAGCTTCTGGGAGCCGGCCTCGATCCGGACCTGAAACTGTTCCGTCCGGTCGGCTGTCCGAAGTGCAGCCACCGGGGCTACAAGGGCCGCACGGCCGTGATGGAGATCCTGCACATGGACGCGGATATGGATGAACTCGTTGCCCGTCGTGCCTCGCCGCGAGAACTGCGCGAAGCGGCGCGGGCCAAGGACTTTCGTTCGCTCGCCGAAGAAGGCATCCAGCGCGTGATCGACGGCACGACCAGCCTGGCCGAAGTGGCGCGCGCGATCGACCTCACCGGCCGCGTGAGCTGAACGGACGCCGGCCATGCCCGCTTTCCAGTACAAGGCGATCGACCGCGAAGGCAACCCGGCCCGCGGGCGCCTCGATGCTTCGAACGAGGTCGACCTCGAGCTGCGGCTGCGCAAGATGGGGCTCGACCTCGTGACCTATCGCACGCTGGCCCGTCAGGCGTCGGCTCTGGGAGGCGGCCATATCACCCGCCAGGATCTGATCGCGTTCTGCTTCGACATGGAGCAAGTCTCGCGCGCCGGCATTCCTCTTGTGGAGGGACTGCGCGACCTGCGCGACGGCATGGAGAACCCGCGTTTCCGGGAGGTGCTGACTTCGGTGCTGGAAGACATCGAGGGCGGGAAGACCATGTCCCAGGCGTTGGCCGCCTTCCCGAACGTATTCAGCCCCGTATTCGTCAGCCTGGTGCGCGCTGGTGAGCTGGCCGGACGCTTGACCGAGGTATTCGAGAACCTGGGAGCGACGCTGAAATGGCAGGACGAGCTGATCTCCCAGACGCGACGTCTGCTCGTCTATCCGGCTCTAGTGTGCTTCGTGGTGGGCGCGGTCATTCTGTTTTTGCTGCTGTACCTCGTTCCGCAGGTGGTCGGCCTCTTGCGCACCATGGGCCTCGAGTTGCCCATCCAGACGCGCGTGCTCATCGCGATCTCGGAGTTCACGGCGGCCTACTGGTGGATCATCATCCCGCTGCCGGTTCTGGCGGCGGCGGCAATCGCGGCCCTGGTCAGGAGCAACGAGAGGGCGCGCTATCTCTTCGACTACGCCATTCTGCGCACTCCGCTCATCGGCCCGATCCTGCAGAAGATCATCCTGGCGCGCTTCGCCAACTTCTTCGCGCTGATGTACCGCTCGGGGATCACGATCCTGGAGGCCATGCGCACCAGCGAGGATATCGTCGGCAACCGCCACGTCGCCCGCGGATTGCAGCGTGCCGGACAGCAGATCAATTCGGGGGAGACCATGTCGGAGGCGTTCCAGAATCTCGGCATGTTTCCACCGCTCGTCATCCGCATGTTGCGGGTCGGCGAGAATACCGGCGCGATCGATACCGCGCTGCTCAACGTGACGTATTTCTACAACCGCGACGTGCGCGAGTCGGTGGACAAGGCGCTCAAGCTGCTCGAGCCCTCGCTCACGCTCGTACTGGGCGTCGTGCTGGCGCTGATCCTGTTTTCGGTGCTGACCCCCGTGTACGATATGCTCGGACAGCTGAAGCTCTGAGATGGCCGCCAAACTGCTTCTGAGCGTCACGGAAGAAGGCGCGACCGCCGCGGTCTGGCGCTCCCGCAGGCTCGAGCTGATCCGCGCTTTCGACAACAGTCAGGAAGGCCTCGCCGCGTTCGCGGCCTACCTGCGCGGGATCAAGGGACTGCCGGTGCGCATCGTGGTCGACACGATCGACGAGGACTACCGGTTCGAGACGCTCCCCCATGCTTCCGGATCCGACCGGGCGCAACTCGTTGCGCGCAAGCTGCGTCAACTCTATCGTTCGACCGCCTTTGCGGCGTGCCAGTTGCAGGAACGCGTCGCCGGCAAGCGCCGGGAGGATCGCTACCTGTTCGCGGCGATCACCGATCCCGAACTGCTGCTTCCCTGGCTGCGCGTGATCGAGCGGCTGCACGTTCCGGTGGCCGGCATTCACCCGCTGCCGATCATCACGCTGTCGCTGATCGAGCGCTTCAAGCTCAAGCATCCCAACCTGCTGCTCGTCTCGAAGAACAAGGCGGGACTGCGCCAGACTTTCTGCAAGAACCTCCGGTTTCGCATCAGTCGCCTGACCGCCGCGCGCACGGGAAGCGCGCCTGCGGACGCGTATTACGCCGAGGAGATCGGCAACACGCGCATGTATCTCGACGCACTCACCGTCACTCACGTCGACGACACGGTGACCGTGGTCATCTTCGACCACGACGCAACGCTAAGCGGCATTCCGGGCGTATTGGCGCGCGAACGCCCCAACATGCCATGCGTGCGGTTCGGCCGGGACGAGATCGCCCGCAAGCTCGGCATTTCCCCGGCCGATCTCGATGCCTCGCCGGACGTGCTGCATCTGCATCTGCTCGCGAGCGGGGTTCCGGCAATCGATCTGGCCCCGGCTCCGGTCGAAGCCGGTTTCCACCTCTACCGCATGCGGCAATACGTGTACATTGCGTCCGCCGCTGCGTTTCTCGGCGCTGTGTTGTGGGCCGGCGCGGCCGAGTTTCGCGCGACGCAGATCGAAGACCAAGTGGTCGATCTGGTGCGCCAAACCCGGGACTACCAAGCGCGCTACGCGCAGGTCACCGCCCAGTTTCCGCAAGCCCCGGCCTCGGCGGAAGAACTGGAGGACACGGTGGAGACCGCGCGGCGCATTCGCGAGGAATTCCGCACGCCGGAGCGCATGCTGGTCGTGCTCAGCCGCGCCCTGGACGGTTCGCCCGATATCTCGCTCAGGCAGATCGAGTGGCGCTACGGCGATCCCAAGACTTTCGAGGGACTGGCGGCGACCTCGGCGAGCAGCGCGGGCGGCGCGACCACCCCGCGACAGATCGCGGTCGTGTCGGCGGAGGTGGTCCGGGTGGCGCAGGACCATCGCGCGGTCCTCGATCGAATCCGCGGTTTCGCGGCGTCTCTGGGCGCCGACCAGCAGGTCGAGGAGGTGCGCGTGGTCAAGCTGCCGATGGATGTGACCTCGGCATCGACACTGGCCGGGACGACGTCGGAAACGGCACGCCCGCCGGAGACGCAGTTCCAGGTCGTGGTGGCCTTCCGGGCGGGGGTCTGACCGATGAGACTGACGTGGAAAAATCTGTCCTCGCTGTGGCTGCCCGGCGTAGTGCTGGCTGCGGCGGTTGCAGCGGGCGCGCTCATCGTCCGTTATGCCAATGCCGACCTGGCGCGTGCCCAGCAGCGCCTCGCCGCGCAGACCGCCGCCCTGGACGAAGCCAGGCGCCGGTTTCAGCGCTCCGACGAAGAAAAGGCGGCCATCCTGCGCTACCTGCCGGCCTATCAGGCGCTGCAGCAGGAAGGGTTCGTCGGCGGGGAACGCAGAATCGAGTGGATCGAGGGCCTGCGCGCCGCGGACCGCAAGGCGGGCCTCGATGGCGTGCAGTTTCGAATCGATCCGCAGGAGCCGTTCCAGCACCCGGCGGCAGCGGGCGTGATCGCGCAGCGGCTGCGGCGCTCGACGATGAAGTTGACGCTGGGGCTGACCCACGAGCTGGATCTGCTGGAATTCCTGGACGCCTTGCGGGCGCAAAGCGCGGGGCTGTTCTCGGTCCGCGCGTGCGCAATGACCGGACAGCCGGGCGATCCGGCACCCCGGCGCGCCAACCTGCAAGCGGAGTGCGAAATCGACTGGCTGACGGTCGCGGCGGCGGAGCCCAGCGCATGAAGGTGCTCGCGCGCCTGCTCGGCTTCTTCCTGCTGGTGGCGGTGGCGTGGACACCGGCAGGCGCCGCGGAGCCGCAGCTCGGACGCCTGTTTTTCACGCCCCAGCAGCGCGCGGCCCTCGACGCCGGGCGGCGAATCTTCGCGGCGAAAAAGAGCGACGATCATCCCAGACCGGCACGGCAGTCGCGCCGACCGCGCGAAATCGAGCTGAACGGCATCGTGATGCGCAGCGACGGCGAACGTACCGTTTGGGTCAACGGCAAGTCCTACTACCGGGGCTCACCACGCGGGCTAGAGATCCTGACCGACCCCGGCCGGCCCGCCTCGGCACGCATCCGGCTCCCGGGAAAGAAAACAACCGATCTTCGTGTGGGCCAGCGTCTGGAAGCCGGTTCTGGCGAGGTGCACGAGAAGTATCTGGGAGCTTCCGCAGGACCACAGCCTCGCAGCCGTGCCCAGCGCGCCGAGCGGCGCAGCGGCTCTGCCTCGGTAGCACGTCCCAAAACCGCACCGGGGGTCGACGAGAATGGCGAGACGACCCGGGCTGCCCCCGCCCGGTGAGTTCCCCCGCTCAGACTGGCCGGGCCGTCCGCTTTGCCATGAGAACACGCAGGCGATCTTGCCCCCACGGTCCCCGCGCGCAAGGCGGTCAGGCCATCCTTTTTACCGTATTGCTGATCGCGGTCGGAATCGCTCTCGTCGTCTACTACGCGGCGGCCACGCCCTCGCGCGCCAGTCAGCAGCTCACGAAAACCCTTCCGGCGCTCGCCCAGGTCAGGGAAGCGCTGATTGGCTGGTCGGCAACGCGCACGCCCACCGGCG
The DNA here is from genome assembly GCA_035560005.1 of Burkholderiales bacterium. Classification (NCBI taxonomy): domain Bacteria; kingdom Pseudomonadati; phylum Pseudomonadota; class Betaproteobacteria; order Burkholderiales; species Burkholderiales bacterium. The sequence continues at coordinate 42,289 of DATMAN010000056.1, forward strand.
CCCTTCCCAATGCCCGCCCCGGGGAGTTGCCGTGCCCCGACATGGACAACGACGGGTCCGAAGACGGCAGTTGTTCCGCGGGCGCGATCGGCCGGGTTCCATGGAAGACGCTGGGCATCCCCGAGCCGAAAGACGATGCGGGAGAAACGCTCTGGTACGCCGTAGCCGGCCCGTTCCGCATCTACAACATGAGCAGCGCCCCGATCACCAGCAACACCCTGGGCAACCTCACCGTCTATGCCGAAAGCAGCGGCACGGTGCTCACCAGCCAGGCGATCGCCGTCATCTTCGCGCCCGGCCAGCCGCTCGGTGCCCAGGACCGCAACCCGGCGAGCAGCGCGGCGTGCGCGACGACAGGAACCACTCTCCCGCGCAATCGCTGCGCGACGAACTATCTCGAAGCCGTAGGCGGGGGCAACAACGCGCAGACCAACGGTCCTTTCGTGCAGGCTCGGGCCACGGACACTTTCAACGACCGCCTGCTGTTCATGACCAATGCCGACCTCATGCCCGCGGTCGAGCAACGCGTCGCGCGCGAGATGATGGCGCTGTTGCAGGCCTATCGCACGGCGACCGGCGTCTATCCCTGGGCTGACTGGGCCGACGGTAACAGCAATGCCAACCTGTACTCCGATGCATACAACCGCGCCCGCTTCCCGTGCGGAACTGCCGCGCCGGTGGCGTGGGGCAGCGGTGGCACGCCGGCCCTGCCGAACTGGTTGACCAACGGCTGCGGGTCGGTGACCGGGTGGCCGGGGGTCATTCAGTACGCCGTCGCCCGTAACCGGCTGGAAGGCAGCGGAGCTGGATGCACCACTTGCAGCGCGACCTCGCTCAGTCTGGGCAACAGCGGAACCGCCGACCTGTGCCTGACCTCATCGAGCCCGTTCGCGTGCAATACCACCACGGTGGCCAGCGGGAGTGCGGACTTGATTCTGATCACGCCGGGCGCCGCGACCACCAGTCCGCGCGGCACGTGGGCGCAATCGGATCCTGAGGATCCGATCACCGGCTATTTCGAAGATGCGGAGAACAGCGACAACGACGACGACAGCTTCGTCATCCCGAGTACCGCGAATGCCAATCATGACCGCCTCTTCGTCGTGCGCTAGGCATCGCCGCGGGTTCAGCCTGATCGAGATGGCGATCGCGGTTTTCGTGATCGCGCTGCTGCTTGGCAGCATCCTCGTTCCCCTGCAGACACAAATCGAAACCCGCAGACTGGAGGAAACGCGACGGCTCCTGGATCAAGCGCGTGATGCCTTGCTGGGCTATGTCGCCGCCTACGGATATTTTCCGTGCCCGGCCAGCGCCGCGAGCAACGGCCAGGAGGCGGTCACCAGTCACGCCAGCGGCGCCTGCGCGGCAGCGGTCACCGGAACGAATGCGTATGTCGGTTTCCTGCCGGCGGTCACGATCGGGTTCACACCGGTCGACGGCAGCGGGTACGCAGTGGACGCCTGGACGCTCGTGCAGAACCGCATCCGCTACGCGGTGGCCAACGCCACCGTCAACGGAATCACCAACCCCTTTACGCGGATCAACGGCATGCGCAGTGCCGGGATGTCCAACATCGCCGCCTCGACCCAACTGCTTTATGTTTGCGGCACCGGTTCCGGCGTGACGGGCACCGGCTGCGCGGCGGCGGCCGATCAGTTGAGCGATGACGCCATCGCCGTGATCTGGTCGCTCGGTCCCAACGCCCCCACCGGCGGCGGCAGCCCGCATGAAGACAAGAACCTCGACAATGACCGCGTGTTCGTGATGCGCGCGCAGTCGAACGTCGCGGGAGCGGTGTTCGACGATGTCGTCACCTGGATCGCGCCGCCGATTTTGTTCAACCGTCTGGTCGCCGCAGGTCAGCTACCGTAGGCGGCCCTCACGACGGCAGCAGTTGAAACTCGACGTTGCCGGCGGTGTTCGACGAGAGCCGCAATTCGTGGCCTTGCTCGCGCGCGAACCGGGCGCTCTGATACAGCCCCACGCCCAGTCCCGTCTTCGACCGCACCGGCGACTGGAAGAGCTGCTGCGCAACGGACTCCGGGATCGCGTCGCCATCGTCGTGCACTGACAGGAGGTATCCGTCACTCCACGACAACGTCACCGTGATTTTGAGCTCGGCATTGAGCTTGCGCTTTTCCAGGGCGTTCTGCAGCAGGTTCTCCGCGACGCTTTCAAACAGCTCGGCGGGCAGCGTGCCGCCCGCGGGAAGCCCTCTTTCCTCGAAAGCGATCCGCTCGTGCGCGAAGCGCTGCTTGAAGCCCGACCACCAGGACAGCGCGTCTTCCACGGAAGAGACGGCGGCCGGCTTGCTGCCGAGCTTGTCGAGCGTGATTTGCAGGCGTTGCGCGATCTGGGGCAACTGGCGCTGCATGAGCAGGCGCACCGATTCCGCATCGCCCTCGCTGCTCGTCTGCGCCGCGCTGCACAGGGATTTCAGCGTCTGCAGGAGATTCTTGACATCGTGCGTGAGCCGCGAGCCGGTCTCGTAGATCGCCTGCATATAGGCCGTGCGCCGCTGCTCCTGCTCCCGAACCTTGGCTTCGTAGTAATCGCCGAGCAGGCGCGCCAGCAGCCGAACGTGCAGCACCAGCGCGGGGCCCGGGGACCAGCGCGTGAAAACCGTCAGCGTGAGTCCGCCAAAGGTGAACGCGGTCGGATGACCGGTCTGCTCCCCGACCAGTCCGCTCGTCCCGGAAGCCTTCCAGCGCACGCCCGACACCCAGGGCAGCTCCGCCAGCTCGTGCGCCGCGAGAATCACGAACTTGTCGGCGTCGCGCTCGCGGTCGGCGAGCGCCGCCAGGCTGTGCATCCAGCGCTCGAAGGGCACGCCCACGCTCAGAAAATACCGCGACAGCAACTGCCCGATGCCGGAGAAGCCGCCGCGCGGGTCCCACAGCCAGGACAGCGCAATCAGAAACACGGCAAACACCAGCAGGGCCTCGGCCAGAGCCAGCACGTAGTTGCCCTGGCTCACCTGCTTGATGGCGAACGCACCCAGCACCAGCACGACCGTCATCAGAAAGATCAGCACGCTGTAAAAGAGATCGACCGAGTAGTGCGACTGCGCCGGCTGGCGCCCGGTGCGGATCACCAGGATGGCGAGCAGCGGCAGGACCAGCCCATAGCGCACGGCGTTGCGGACGAACGCAGGGAAGGACTGCTCGACGAATAGATGGGGTACGACCCACATCAGCAATGCCGACAGCAGATAGACGGCAGCCAGAATGGAAACGACGCGCTGACCGAAGTTCTTGATCCCGGGAACGTTGCCGCCGATGAGCGAGAACAGAACGGCCAGCCAGAGCGCCATCAGCCACCAGCTGCGCGCCGCGACCAGCAGCGCGCCTCCCACCAGGATCAAGGCGACCTGACGGCCGACTAGCCGGTGCTCGCCGTGCCACAGCGGCTGCCACAACAGGAACAACCCGAAATGCGAGATCAGCAGCGCTTGCGCCAGCAGGTCGGCGAGCTCCAGCGCAAGCGAGCCGTGCAGAGCGAGCAGCATCAGCGCGAGCCAATGCTCCTGACGCAGCGAGGCGATGAAGCGCGAGAGCGGACTGCCGCGGTTGATCTCAACCGCCATTTCGTGACAACCTCAACCGGTTTTCTTCGTGCTTGTCGTCCATGCAGACTCTCGACCGAATGCCCTGGCACTGGGACCGCGTCTTCGCCATTTCACGCTACACCCTGCTGGAGGCCTGGCGCAACCGCTTCCTGGCGATCGTCCTGGGTCTGGTAGCGCTGCTCTACCTCGCCAGCCTGTTCGTCAAAGCGCTCGCCATCACGGAAAGCAACCAGTTTCAGGTTGGTTTTTTCGCCGCCTCCATGCGCCTCGCGGTGGTGTTCGCGATCGCGGTCTACATCCTGCAGGGCCTGGTCCGCGAGTTCCAGGACAAAGTCGTCGAGCTGGTCCTCTCGCTCGACCTGCCCCGCGCGACTTATGTCCTTGGAAAGTTCGCCGGGTACGCCGTGCTCTGCGCGGCGGCGAGCGCCCTGTGTGCCCTACCCCTGTTCGCACTCAGTACGGACACTGCGGCGCCGCTATTATGGGGCTGCTCGCTGTTGCTCGAACTGTGGCTGGTCGCGGCGGCGGCCGTGTTCTGCATGGTCACCTTCACTCAGTTGCTGCCGGCCGCGACCTTCGTGGCCGGATTCTACTTGCTGGGCCGGTCGATTTCCGCGATCCAATTGATGAGCACCTCCACGCTGCTGGGCCCGGATTGGAGCACGAAGCTGGCCGGCTGGATTGCGGATCTGATCGCGCTCGTCCTGCCGCGGCTGGATGCCTTCACGCAGACGGCGTGGCTGCTGGATGCCGCCACAGCGGCAGGGGTTCTCGGCTCGGCCGCGCTGCAGGTCGCAATCTACGTTCCATTGCTGCTCGGCGCCGCGATGTTCGACCTGCACCGGCGCAATTTCTGATGGCCGGGGTTCAGAAAGCGCCGGGGCGGGTGCCGCCGGCCGTGCGCCTCCTGCTTGGACTCGCGCTTGCGCTCCAGGTCGGCCTGCGTATGGCCGAACCGAGGCCGACGGCTTCGGCCGCCGATCTGCCGGCGCCGCCCTCCGTGCCGGCGCTCAGGACCGTCGCGCTGGGCGAGCCGATCGGACTGGCGCAGGTGCTGACGCTGTACTTGCAGGCATTCGACACCCAGCCCGGCATCTCGGTGCCGTTCAAGGATCTGGACTACCACAAGCTCGCCGGCTGGCTGAGCGCGATCCTCGCCCTGCATCCCGATGGCCAGTATCCGTTGCTGCTCGCCGCCCAGGTCTATGCGCAAGTGCCCGATGCGGACAAACAGCGACGCATGCTCGACCTGGTGTATCGCGAATTCGAGCGCGATCCGCAGCGCCGTTGGCGCTGGCTGGCCCACGCCGCGATCGTGGCCAAGCACCGCCTGCATGACCTTCCGCTGGCGCTGCGCTATGCGCAAGCGCTCGCCGAACGGGCCGATCACCCCTCGGTACCGAGCTGGGCACGCCAGATGCACATTTTCCTGCTCGAGGATCTGGGCGAGTACGAAGCCGCCAGAATCCTGCTGGGCGGGCTGCTGGCAAGCGGCGCCATCACCGATCCGCACGAAGCGCTGTTCCTGACAGAGCGTTTGAACGCGTTGAAAAACGTCGAAAAGTCGACGCTTGTGCCGAAATGACGACGTCAGAATCCGCTCAGCGCGATGGCCTGCGGCGCGCAACCGCAGTGCCGCACGTCCCGGCTTGCCACATGGAAATCAATGCCTTGGGCTCTGGCGGAGGATGGAAGCGCGGGCTGCCCGCAGCCGTGGTGGGCCCATGCACGGTCGAGAATCAGGACGCCGCGCACGCCAGCGCGCATGGCATGGAAATGGCACCATCAGCGCAAAAGCATCCCATCGGAGGGGTAATCATGCATCCCAGACAACAGGGTTTCACGCTGATCGAGATCGCGATCGTGCTGGTCATCATCGGCCTGCTGCTCGGCGGCATCCTGAAGGGGCAGGAGCTGATCACGAGCGCGCGCGTTCGCAATCTGATCGCCCAGCAGGATGGGATCAAGGCGGCGTTCTTTGGCTTCCAGGACCGGTTCCGCGCTTTCCCGGGCGACTATGCTCAGGCGACCACCAATATCGCCAACGTCGCGGCCACCGCCGCGTGCAACAACGGCAACGGCAACGGCAACGGGCAGATTGAGACCACAGGTAACGAAATGGTGCTGGCTTGGGAGCATCTGTCGAAAGCCGGTTTCATCACCGGCACGTATACCTGCGCGGCCACGGAAAGCGCTACCACGACGCCGCTCAACCCGTACAACGTCCGTGTGCAGTTGATCTACGACGGCGTCTACGGCATCGCCAGCAGCGGCGCAGCCCGGCATAACATCAAGACCGGCGCGCAGATCCCGGTCGAGATCATCGCCGAGATCGACCGCAAGATCGATGACGGCCTGCCCTATACCGGCGGCTTCCAGTTCTCCGCCTACCAAGGCGGTGCCGCGGCGGCGCCCACGGAGAACGGCGCAAACACCTGCACCAGCGGCAACACCACCGCAGCGACCTGGAATGCCACGAACGGCGTCACCAACTGCGGCGGGGCGAGCCTGCTGTAACGGTCGCGAACGCGAGTCCGCATGCGATCAAGCCCGCCAACGGCGGGCTTGCGCCTTTGGAGGCACACCGTGATCTCAGATGATCGGTGCCGCACCAACGATCCGGGGCATCGGTGGCCCCGCCACTGGGGCTCCGGCTGAATGTCAGCGGCCGGATTTCGCCACGAGGAAGATTCGGCCTGCGGTTTCACGCTCGTGGAGATCGCCATCGCTCTGGTGATCATGGGCCTGCTGCTGGGCAGCGTTCTCAAAGCGCACGAACTGGTCACCGGCGCGCGGGTGCGCAACCTCATCGCGCAGGAGCAAGGCATCAAGGCCGCCTTCTACGGCTTCCAGGATCGATACCGCGCCCTGCCCGGCGACTATGCACAGGCGGTGACGCGTATCTCGGGTACCTCGCAGAACGGCAACGGTAATGGACGGATCGAAGCCGCCGCGACACCCAACGAGGCCATTCTCGCCTGGGAGCACCTCGCGCACGCCGGATTTCTCAATCGCACCTACAGTTACAGCGCGACGGATTCACCGGCCAGCAGCCCGGCCAATCCCTACGGCGTGTACCAGCGCATCGCCTTCGACGCGGTCTACGGCGATCCTGCAACCACGCTTCCCGCAAGACACAATCTGAAGCTCGGGGCCCAGATTCCCGTGCACATCGCCGCCGAGATCGATCGCAAGATCGACGATGGGCTGCCTTACCGGGGCGACATCCAGTTCTCGGCCTACCAGGGCAATGCGCCGGCCGCGCCCAGCGCCACGAACTGCGTCAATCCCGCCGCGGGTGCAGCCCCCGCGACCTGGCTTGCCGCGTCTGGTCAGAGCAATTGCGGTGTGGCAAGCGTGTTCTAACGCCATGAATGCGACCTATCCCTGCAGCAGGAACATCTCCGCGAGCGCCAGTTCCTCCTGCTTGCCCCGCAGGACCACCACGTCTCCCTCCGCGAGTCGCGCCTGAAAATCGGGCACTGCGCTGGAGGCGTTGCGCCGGCGCACCGCAGTGACTTCCACACTGAACCGCGCGAGGTTCAGCTCCTCGAGGCTGCGTCCGAGCGCGGCCGCCCCTGGCGGCAGCACCACCGAATGCAGCCGCGGCTGATGGCGATCGCCGTCTTCGTCGATCTCATCCGACAGTCCGCGAAAGAATCCCTTGAACAGGCTATAGCGCTGCTCGCGCGTTTCGCGGATGCGGCGCAATACGCGATTGAGCGGCACGCCCAGCAGCATCAGCACGTGCGAGGCGAGCATCAGGCTGCCTTCCAGGATTTCCGCGATCACCTCCGCGGCGCCCGCCTCCTTCAGGCGGTCGATGTCGGCGTCGTCCACGGTGCGCACGATCACCGGCAGGCCCGGCCTGAGCTCGCGCACCACGTTCAGGATCTTCAAGGCCGATTCGGTGTCGGCGTAGGACACCACCAGCGCGTTGGCGCGCAGCAATCCGGCCGCGATCAGAACCTCGCGACGCGCGGCGTCGCCGAACACCACGCTCTCGCCCGCCGCAGCCGCCTCCTTGACCCGCTGCGGATCCAGATCCAGGGCGATGAAGGGAATGCCTTCCTGCGCCAGGAATCGGGCCAGGTTCTGTCCGCTGCGGCCGAAGCCGCAGATGATGACATGCCGCTCGGCCTCCATCGTCTGGATCGCGATGTTGTGCAGCTCCATGGCGCGACTGAGCCACTCCGAGGCACCCACTCTGCGCACCAGACCTTCGCTGTGTTCGATGACGAAGGGAGAGACCAGCATGGAAAGGATCAGCGTGGCGAGTACCGCCTGCAGTTGCGTGCCGCCGACGATGCCCAGATGACCGGCCTGGGCGAGCAGCACCAGGCCGAACTCACCGGCCCCGGCCAGCGCCAGGCCGCTCTTCAGCGCCACGCTGAGTTCCGAGCCGAACAGCCGCGCCAGCCCCACCACCACCACCGCCTTGATGACCAGCGCACCGGCCAGCATGACGGCGACGAGCAGCCCGTGCTCGATCAGCACGCGTGCCTCCAGCATCATGCCCACGGTGATGAAGAACAGTCCCAACAGGACATCGCGAAACGGCTTGATGTCCTGCTCGACCTGGTAGCGGTACTCGGTCTCTGAAATCAGCATCCCGGCCAGAAAGGCGCCCAAAGCCAGCGACAGGCCGGCGAGCCCCGTAAGCCAAGCCAGACCCAGCGTGATGAGCAGCACGTTGAGCACGAAGAGTTCGGAAGATTTCTGGCGCGCCACCAGCGTGAACCACGGTCGCATCAGGCGCTGCCCGAAGGCCAGGATGAGTGCGAGGGCCACGGCCGCCTTGGCGAGCGCCAGCAGCAGCGACCAGGCGAGCGCTTCGCCCACGGCCAGTGCCGGGGCGACGATCAGCAAAGGGACCACCGCCAGGTCCTGGAACAGCAGAATTCCGATGATCTGCCGCCCGTGCGGCGAATTCAGTTCCATGCGTTCGGCCAGCATCTTCGCCAGGATCGCCGTCGAGGACATGGCGAACACGCCGCCGAGCAGCACCCCGGCGCGCCAGTCCAGTCCGGCGGCCACAGCCAGCGCGAGAGCCAGCATCAGGGTCACTGCCACCTGCGCGGCGCCCAGCCCGAACACCATGCGCCGCATAGTGAGAAGCTTGGGCAGGCTGAACTCCAGTCCGATCGAGAACATCAGGAAGACCACGCCGAACTCCGCGAGATAGCGCGTTTCCCTGGTATCGGTGACGAAACCGAGCGCGTGCGGGCCGATCAAGGTGCCCACGATCAGATAACCGATCAGCACCGGCAGCCGCAGCTGGCGGAAGATCACGACCACCAGGACGGCGGCCGCGAGCAGCACCAGGACCACTTCCAGCGTACCGTGCAGCGTCAGCATGCGTTGTTCGGCGGGGGCGCTGCGCTGCAAGCGACGATTCGTCCGCCGGCGCACCGGGAGCGCGATCGCGGCTGGCCAGGCGATGCGCACGCGATCGGGATCGGAAGAAGCGGCGCCACGTCGGGTTGGCGGAAGTGCGGTGAATCGACTTTAGCACAGGGGGCTTGCCGGCGAGGGCCACGGCCATGCGGCCGCGCTACAATCGTGTTCATGCAATCGATCGGCAGGATCTCGCCGGACCAGGCGTTGCAGATCGCGCGGCGCGTGTTGGAGATCGAGACGCGCGCCGTTTCCGAGCTCGCTGCGCGGCTCGACGCGCGCTTCACCCAGGCGGTGCACGCAATCCTGATGTGCAGGGGCCGCGTGGTCGTGAGCGGCATCGGCAAGTCCGGGCACATCGGCCGCAAGATCGCGTCCACGCTGGCGAGCACCGGCACACCCGCGTTCTTCGTCCATCCGGCCGAAGCAAGCCACGGCGATCTCGGCATGATCACCCGAGACGACGTCATGATCGCGCTGTCCAATTCGGGCGAAAGCGCCGAGCTGCTCGTGATCGTGCCCCTGATCAAGCGCCAGGGCGCGCGCCTGATCGCCATCACCGGCAATGCGCGCTCCACCCTCGCACGCGAGGCCGACATTCATCTGGACGCGCGCGTGACGGAGGAGGCCTGCCCGCTGGGTCTTGCGCCGACCGCCAGCACTACCGCTGCACTCGCGCTGGGCGACGCGCTGGCCGTGGCGCTTCTCGAGGCGCGCGGCTTCGGCCGGGAGGACTTCGCGCGCTCCCACCCGGGAGGCAGCCTCGGGCGCCAGCTGCTCACCTTCGTGGCGGACGTCATGCGCACCGGCGCGGCAGTGCCCCGAGTCCCGGTCGGCGCCACGCTCAAGGAAGCCGTCCTGGAGATCAGCCGCAAAGGCATGGGCATGACCGCCGTGGTGGAGAAGGCCGATCGGCTGGTCGGCATCTTCACCGACGGTGACCTGCGCCGCACGCTCGAGCGCACCGGCGATTTGAGCGCGGTGGCCGTGGCCGACGTGATGACGCCCGACCCGAGCACCATCGGACCGCAGCAGCTTGCAGTCGAGGCGGTCAAGCTGATGGAAGAACGCAGGATCAACCAGCTTCCCGTGGTCGATGCCGAGCGTCGCCTGGTGGGCGCCCTCAACATGCACGATCTCATGCAGGCCAAGGTGATCTGACGAGGATGCGCCTGGCCGACGCGACGCCAAACAAGGTGACTTGGCGCGACGCATGACGCGACGCCTGCTCCCCCGCGCGCGGGCCGTGCGCCTGGCGATCTTCGACGTGGACGGCGTGCTGACCGACGGCGTGCTCTACCTGTCGGAGCGCGGCGAAGCGTTCAAGGCTTTTCACATCCTCGATGGACAGGGTCTGAAGATGCTGCGCGCAAGCGGCGTGGAGCTGGCGCTGCTGTCCGGACGCAAGTCTGCCGCCGTCCTCAAACGCGCTACAGAGGTGGGCGTCGACCATGTCGTGCAGGGGGCCCAAGACAAGTTGCGCGCGTTCCGGATGCTGCTGCGCAAAGCAGGGCTCACCGAGACCGAGGCGGCCTTCATGGGCGATGACCTGCCCGACCTTCCCGTGCTGCGCTGTTGTGGCTTCGCCATTTCGGTTCCGGGCGCGCCGGCGCTCGTGCAAAGGCATGCGCACTACGTCACCCGGCGCCCGGGTGGTTTCGGCGCGGTGCGCGAAGCCTGCGAACTGCTCATGCAGGCGCAAGGCACCCTGAGCCGCCAGCTGGAGGCGTATCTGCGATGAACGACCGCCTGGTGACCTGGGCGCCGCTCGCCTTGCTGTTCCTGCTCGCCGCGCTCACCTGGTGGCTGGACAGCAAAGTGCAGCCCCCCGAGTGGCGTTCCGACGGCAGCACGCGGCACGATCCGGACATGTACGTCGAGGGCTATTCCGCCGCGCGCATGAACGCCGACGGCTCCAGACGCTACGAACTGAAGGGCAAGCGTCTGGTGCACTATCCCGACGACAACAGCACCGAGCTGCATGCTCCGCAACTGATTTACTACGACCCGGGCCAGGCCCCGGTAACGGTCAAGGCCGATGTCGCGCAGATCGCTCGTGGCGGCGATGACCTCTACTTCCTGGGTAACGTGCAAGTGGTGCGCGCCGCCTATGCGGACAAACCCGAGCTGGGCGTGCTCACGACCTATCTGCACGTAATGCCCGAAAAGCAGCTGGCGCGAACCGACCAGCCGGTCACGCTGATCGAGGGGAACTCCACGGCCAGTTCGGTTGGCTTAGAATTCGACAACAGAACCCGGCTGCTGAAACTCTCCTCTCAGGTGAGGGCGCGCTATGAAACTCCGAGATCGCTCAAGCTTGGCCCGCCGCGCCGCTGACACCCTGATCGCGCTCTGGCTGGCCATGGCGGTGGTGCCATCGCCGGCCCTGGCCGAGCGCGCCGACCGCGACAAGCCGGTCAATCTCGAAGCCGACCGCGTGGAAATCGACGACGCCAAGAAGGAGGCGGTCTTTCACGGCAACGTGACTTTGACGCAGGGCACGCTGATGATCAAAGCCGACCGCATCATCGTCAAGCAGGATGCCGAGGGCTTCCAGTACGGAATCGCCTACGGCAACCAGGCCTACTTCCGCCAGAAGCGCGAGGGCGTGGATGAATACATCGAAGGTTTCGCTGACCGGCTGGAATACAACGGCAAGGCCGACAAGCTCGAGATGTTTGCCAACGCCCAGCTCAAGCGCGGCGCCGACGAGGTCAGGGGCGACTACATCTCCTACAACGCAACCACCGAGTTCTTCCAGGTCATTGGCGGCGGCAAGACCGCCGCGACGCCGGGCAATCCGCAGGGACGAGTGCGCGCCACGATCCAGCCGCGACCGCGCAACCCGCAGCCCACCGCGCAGGAGCCCTTGCCGCTCAAGCCGGCCGAACAGGTAGGCGGTTCCCGGTAGCCCAACACACACCGTCCCTACGCACACGAATTCCAAGGGAGCGATGAGCAGGCTGCGCGCCGAGAAGCTCAAGAAGCGCTACAAGGCGCGGACCGTCGTCAAGGACGTCTCGCTCGAGGTGGAAAGCGGTGAGGTGGTCGGCCTGCTAGGCCCGAACGGCGCGGGCAAGACCACCTGCTTCTACATGATGGTCGGACTGGTCCCCGCCGACGGCGGCGAGCTGTTCCTGGACGAACGCTCGCTCACGCACGCCCCGATCCATCAGCGGGCGCGGCTCGGTCTGAGCTATCTTCCGCAGGAGGCGTCGATCTTCCGCAAGCTGACGGTGGCGGAGAACATCCAGGCCGTGCTCGAGCTGCGCGGCCTGGACGAAGACCAGGTCGAACAGCGGCTGGACGAGTTGCTGCACGATCTGCATATCGCGCACCTGCGCAACAGTCCGGCCATCAGTCTCTCCGGCGGGGAGCGCCGCCGGGTCGAGATCGCGCGGGCTCTGGCGACCCAGCCGCGTTTCATCCTGCTCGACGAGCCGTTCGCCGGGGTCGATCCGATCGCCGTGCTCGACATCCAGAAGATCATCCGCTTTCTCAAGGAACGGCAGATCGGCGTGCTCATCACCGACCACAACGTGCGCGAGACGCTGGGCATCTGTGACCGCGCTTACATCATCAACGACGGCTCCGTCCTGGCCTGCGGCCATCCGGAGGAAATCGTTTATAATGAAAGCGTAAGGAAAGTCTACCTGGGCGAGCACTTCAGACTCTAAGAAGGGCCCCCGACTCACCGCCCCGCCAGGCTCAACCATGAAACATTCCCTGCAGCTCAAGCTGTCCCAGCACCTCACGCTGACGCCGCAGCTGCAGCAATCCATCCGTCTGTTGCAGCTCTCCACGCTGGAACTCAATCAGGAGATCGAGCGCTTCCTGCAGGAGAATCCCCTCCTCGAGCGCGAGGAAGAAGAGGAAGAGGGCAGCGGCCCGCTTTCACCGTCGCAACCCTTGAGCGCCCCGACCGCTCAGACCGCCGCTGACAGCCCGGCCGAAAGCGTGGCAGATTCCCCGGCCGAAGCCGAGTGGTCGATCGAGGACGGCTATTCGGGGTACGCGGGGTCCGACGCGGATGACGACGGAGAGTCGCCGCAACTCGGCGCGGGTGCAACAACGCTGCGCGATCACTTGCTCGAGCAGCTTGTCCTGATGCAGCTCTCCGAACGCGACAAGCGCATCGTCGCCTTTCTCATCGACAATCTGGACGATGACGGCTTCATGAAGCAGGATCTCGCGGAACTCGCCGCGATCCTGCCAGAGGAACTCGAAATCGACAGCGAGCAACTCGCCATCGCGCTCAAGTACCTGCAGCATCTGGAGCCCGCCGGAATCGGCGCGCGTTCGCTGTCCGAATGCCTGGCACTGCAGCTGGAAGCCATGCCCGCCGACACGCCTTACCGGGCCGAAGCGCTTAAAGTGGTGCGCGAGCACCTCGACGCGCTCGCCTCGCGCGACTACCAGAAGCTGAAGAAGCTGCTCAAGTGCGATGACGACACCCTGCGCGGCATCCAGAACCTCGTGACCAGCCTGAATCCGCGGCCGGCTGCCAACTATTCCGGAAACGAAGCGCGTTACATCATTCCCGACGTCGTGGTGCGCAAGGTGAAGGGGCTGTGGGTCGCGTCGCTCAATCCGGACGCGATGCCCAAGCTGCGCATCAATCGCCTGTACGCGGACATTCTGCATCGCAACCGTGACGCAAGCTTCCAGCAGCTCGCCGGTCAATTGCAGGAAGCGAAGTGGCTGATCAAGAACGTGCAGCAGCGTTTCGACACCATTCTGCGCGTGTCCCAGGCCATCGTCGATCGTCAGCGCCATTTCTTCGAGCACGGCGAAGTGGCGATGCGCCCGCTGGTACTGCGCGAGATCGCCGAGACGCTCGGCCTGCACGAATCCACCGTCTCCCGCGTCACGACCCAGAAGTTCATGCTGACTCCGCGCGGGATCTTCGAGCTGAAGTACTTCTTCGGCAGCCACGTCGCCACCGAGACCGGCGGTGCCTGCTCGGCCACGGCGATCCGGGCGCTCATCAAGCAGCTAGTCGGCGAGGAGGACAGGCGCAACCCCCTGTCCGACAGTCAGATCTCGGAGATCCTGGGCAAGCAGGGGATCATGGTGGCCCGGCGCACCATCGCGAAATACCGGGAATCTCTGCAGATTCTTCCTGTCAATTTGAGAAAGACCATCTGATTCTTCTTCCAAGCGGAGGCTAACCGATGAATTTGAGCCTGTCCGGACGCCATCTGGAGATCACGCCGGCCATTCGCAACTACGTGACCGAAAAGCTCGGGCGCATCACCCGCCATTTCGACCATGTGCTGGACGTTTCCGTGATCCTGTCGGTGGACAAACTCGACCAGAAGATCGAGGCCACCGTGCACCTGCCGGGCAAGGACATCTTCTGCGAGTGCATCGAACCGGATATGTATGCCGCCATCGACGGCCTGGCCGACAAGCTCGACCGTCAGATCCTCAGGCACAAGGAAAAGCTGGTGGAACATCACTACCAGGATTCGATCCGCCGGCCTTCATAGACCGCTTCACCACCATGAGCCTGCTGTCGCGCCTGCTCCCCGTATCTAACGTCGTCCTCGATCTGGATGTCACGAGCAAGAAGCGAGTATTCGAGCACGTCGGGCTGTTGTTCGAGAACTCGCTGGGCCTGAGCCGCAGCCAGATCTTCGATGCGCTGTTCGCCCGCGAGCGCCTCGGGTCGACCGGCCTGGGTCACGGCGTCGCGGTACCCCACGGGCGCATCAAGGGATTGAAGGAAGCGGTGGGCGCGTTCATCCGGGTCAGCCCAGGCATCCCCTTCGAGGCGCCGGACGGTGGGCCGGTCAGTCTCATCTTCGTGCTGCTGGTACCGGAAAAGGCCACCGACGTCCATCTGCAGATCCTGTCGGAGCTGGCGCAGATGTTCAGCGAGCGCGAGATGCGCGCCGCCCTGGCCCAGGCGCCGGATGCGGCCGCGGCGCAGCGCCTGATCACCGAATGGGAACCGCATGCCCCAAGTCAGCGTCGCGCAGCTGTTTGAGGACAACGCCGACGCGCTCAAGCTGGAGTGGTTGTCCGGGCCGCGTACTCCCTCGCCCTTCCTGGACAGCGACGAGATCAACCGTTCTTCCCAGGGCCTCATCGGTCATCTGAATCTGGTGCATCCAAACTGGATTCAGATCTTCAGCCGCACCGAAGCGGCCTATTTCGCCTCGCTCTCGGAAGCTTCTCAGCGCGAAGCGCTCTCCCGCCTGCACGGCAGCGGCCTGAAATGCCTGATCCTTTCCGACGGCGAGAAGCCGCCTCGCGCGCTGGACGATTTCGCACGGCAGCTCGACGTGCCGCTGCTGGCTTCCCCGGTTCCCAGTCTGCAGATCATCTGGGTGGTGCGCACGTATCTCGGGCGCGCGCTCGCGGAGTCCACGACCCGCCATGGAGTGTTCCTCGACGTGCTGGGCATGGGCGTGCTGATCACCGGAGAAAGCGGGGTCGGCAAGAGCGAGCTGGCGCTCGAGCTCATTTCGCGCGGCTCCGGGCTCGTAGCCGATGACGTCGTGGAGCTCTACCACATCGCTCCCGAGACGCTGGAAGGACGCAGTCCCGAGCTGCTCAAGGACTTCCTCGAGGTGCGCGGCCTGGGCATGCTCAACATCCGCACGATCTTCGGCGAGACCGCGGTGCGCCGCCGCAAGAACCTCAAGCTCATCGTGCGGCTGGAAAAACCGGTGGGCGGCGCGATTCCCGGCGTGGAACGGCTGCCGCTGAACGCGAGTTCCGAGGAAATCCTGGGCGTGAGCATCCGCAAGGTGCACTTGCCGGTGGCGGCCGGTCGCAACCTCGCCGTGCTGGTCGAAGCGGCGGTACGCAACTATGTGCTGCAGCTGCGCGGAATCGACAGCACGCAGGAATTCATCCAGCGCCAGGAAAAGTATCTCGGCCGGCAGGACTGAAAACACGATGTCGCCGAGCGCTTCATCTCGAGCAGTGCCGGCGCGGGAGCGCGTGGCGCGCTTCTGGCTGTAGCCGGCGGGCTCTCCACAGTATGCAGCTCATCATCATCAGCGGGTTGTCCGGATCCGGTAAGAGCGTGGCGCTGAACGTGCTGGAAGACAGCGCCTATTACTGTGTGGACAATCTGCCGGCGCCGCTGCTCACCGAGTTCGTCGAGTTCCTGCGTGGCAGCGGCCATCAGCGCGTTGCGGTGAGCGTGGACGTGCGCAGTGGATCCGATCTGTCCCATCTGCCGGCATACCTGGACGATTTGCGCGGAAAGGGCATCCGCACGCATGTCCTGTTTCTGGACGCGAAGACCGAAACCCTGGTCAAGCGCTACTCGGAGACCCGGCGGCGCCATCCGCTCGCGGACGAGCGGCGCACGCTGCCCGAGTCGATCCAGCGCGAACGCGATCTGCTCGAACCCATCGCCGCGCTCGGCCATCACATCGACACCAGCGACCTGCAGCCCAATCAGTTGCGCAACTGGGTCAAGGATCTGCTGGAACTGGGCGATTCGGGCCTGGTGCTGCTGTTCCAGTCCTTCGCCTTCAAGAACGGCATCCCGCTGGACGCCGACTTCGTGTTCGACGTGCGCTGCCTGCCCAATCCACACTACGAGCCGCAGCTGCGGCCGCAGACAGGAAAGGATCCGGCGGTGATCGCATTTCTCGAGGCCGACCCCGGCGTGCGGCGCATGGAAGCCGACATCCGGAGCCTGGTCGAGAACTGGCTGCCGTGCTTCGTGCGCGACAACCGCAGTTATCTCACCGTGGCGATCGGCTGCACCGGAGGACGCCATCGTTCGGTCTACTTCGCCGAACGGCTGGCTGCGCACTTCCGGGCAAGCCGCGCAGTGCTCGTGCGCCATCGCGAGCTCGACTCCTGAAGCGCTCCGGCCGACCACGATGCGGATCTGCCTTGCGTTCACCGGCGCCTCCGGCATGCCCTATGGCGTGCGCCTGCTGGAGTGTCTCCTGAAATCCGGCGCCCAGGTCGATCTGCTCTATTCGCCGGTGGCGCAGATCGTGGCGCGACAGGAGATGGGTCTGGCGCTGCCCGCGCGCGCGAAGGAAGCGGAGCGCTTTTTCGCCGAGCGCTTCGGTGCTGCGCCCGAGCAGCTGCGCGCTTATGGGCGCGAAGAGTGGTTCGCCCCGGTGGCCTCGGGTTCGAACCCCGCTCAGGCCATGGTGATCTGTCCGTGTACCATGGGCACGCTGGCCGCGGTGGCCTGCGGCCTGGGCGACAATCTGATCGAGCGCGCCGCCGACGTCATGCTCAAGGAAAAGCGCTCGCTGATCCTGGTTCCCCGCGAGACGCCGCTGTCGGCGGTGCACCTCGAGAACATGCTCCGGCTCGCGCGCGCGGGCGCGGTCATCCTGCCTGCGAATCCCGGCTTCTATCACCATCCGAAGGCGGTCTCGGAGGTCGTGGATTTCGTCGTGGCCCGGGTGCTCGATCACCTCGGGGTGGCTAACACCCTGGTGCCGCGCTGGAGCGAAGACCGGGAAGACCATTGACATCCGTGCCGAGCACACAGACACGGAAGACTTCGCTGCCGATCTTTCCACTTCACACCCTGGGCTCGCCGGCGACTCGACCGGCTAACGGAGTTGCTCCCCTGCGCTCGCTGACTCGGCGATGCGGCGCAGGATGGCGCGTACCGGGCTCGGAATCGCGGCGCCGAGCGCACGGTCGACGGACAGCCAGACAAACCCCGGCGACTGCGCGCGCGGTTCCACGGTCGTGACGTCGCCGAGCAACGCCCGGATCTCGAGTCGGAAATGGGTGAAGGCGTGATTCACCGGCGGCAGCATGCGCCAGCGCCCGATGCGCGCACCGAACCGCTCCCATGCCGTCTCGTCGGCGTCGAGCGCCTCGGCAAGTTCGGGAAAACACCACAGCGCGCCCCACACGCCGCTCGCGGGACGGCGTTCGAGCAGCACCTCGGGTGCGCGCCGCAGCACCAGCATGCGGACGGCCCGCTGCGGCAGCACGCGTCGAGGACGCGGCGCCGGCACACTGTCCACTCGCGCCTCGCGGTGCGCGACGCACTCTGGCGCGAGCGGGCAATCCGCGCAGCGCGGACGCGCGCGCGTACACACCGTGGCGCCCAGATCCATCAGCCCCTGGATGTAGGCGTCGACGTTCGCTTGCGGTAAAGCGGCCTGCGCGCGCGCCCAGAGCTGGCGCGCCACAGCGGCCTCGCCCGGATAGCCGTCGATGCCGAAATAGCGCGCGAACACGCGCTTGACGTTGCCGTCCAGGATCGGATGGCGCTGGCCGAACGCGAATACCGCGATCGCGCCCGCCGTCGAGCGCCCGACGCCCGGCAGTGCGGCGATGTCTTCGAATCGGTGCGGAAACCGCCCGCCGTGCCGCTCCATGATCAAGCGTGCGGCGCGATGCAGATTGCGCGCGCGGGCGTAATAACCCAGCCCGCTCCACATCTGCAGCACCGCATCCTCTGCCGCGCGCGCCAGGCTGGCCACGTCGGGAAAACGCGCCGCAAAGCGTTCGAAATAGGGCACGACTGCGGCCACTTGGGTCTGCTGGAGCATGATCTCGGAAAGCCAGATGCGATAGGCATCGCGACCGCGCTGCCACGGCAGGTCGTGCCGCCCGGCGCGCCGTTGCCACTCGATGATGCGCTCAGCGAACTGCGGCATCAGCGCAACAGCTCCTTGAGTTTTTTCCTGAGCTGCTCTTCGGCCTTGGGCGGCTCCGGCGCGGCGGATTCGCTGCCGCCGGTTGGCTCTTCGGCTGCCGGCTGGGCGGGCTTGCCGCCGAGCAGTTTGTCCTGAAGCCGGCTCTTCAACGCTGCCTTCTTTTCCTCCAGTTTGGACTGCGTCGCACCCGCGAAGGCCGCGGCGAGATCGAGCTTGAATCGGGGCGCGCTGAGCGGACCCGAGATGCGCACCGGCACCGTCAACCCGGCTAGATCGGCAAGCTCCTTCCCGCCCTGGCCCTCGCGGGTGGCCACCACGGAAGCCTTGGCGAGATAGTCCAGCGCGCCACCGGCAATGTCCACCTCGCCCGTTGCGGTCAGCCGCAGGAACGGCGACTTCACCGACAGATCCTCGTTGCGCGCCCGGCCGTTTCTGATCGTGAAGCTCGCCGCCAGCTCGGAAAAAGCCGTCTTCTCGCCCGCAGCGGCGGCGTGTTCCGCTTCCTTATCCGGCGACAACGCGCGCTTGGCGTCGCGCAGCCGCTGCGCCAAGTCGATGCCCTTGATGGCGCCGTCCTGGAGTTTCAGTCTGGCCTCCCCGCTGAGGCTGCGTATGAGCGCGTCGCCCGTGGCACCTGCGGCCGTCAATTGGAGCGCGAGGTCGCCCCGCCCCACCAGCAGGTCCTGGGCGAGCGCGTCCTTGAGCAGCGCGCCCACCGCCACGCCCGACAAGCCATGGCGCACCGAAAACCTGTTCGTGCTGGCATCCACCGCGATCGCGCTGCGCACGCGACCCTGATACAGATCGGCGACGAGCGGGTCGATCTCCAGCTTGCCGCCCTGCGCGCGCACGTCGAACTGGACATTGGAGAGCCGGACCCTGGCCGCAACGAGCTCGCCGATGCGCGCGCGGCCGCTCAGATTGAGGCTCTTCAGCGGCGACAGATCGATCGGTGTCTGCGCGCGCGCACCCGCAGGCCCGCTGGCCGCCGTGCCCTGAGCGGCCGCGGGCTTCGAGGCATAGCGATCGAGATCGAGCCGGTCCAGGGTCGCATCGAAACGCACGCGCGGGCGCGCAAAGCCATTCAAGCCGAACGCGGCCTTGAGATTGGTCTGATCGATGCGCGCGCTGAGGACGGCATCCACCGCTTGGTTGCGCAGGTCCGCGCCGAGCCTTCCGGACAGCGGGATCGTGAGCGGCTGCACGGGAGCCGCCGGGGCTCGAATCTCGAACTGGCCGGACAACGCCGGCAGCGCCACCGTCTGCTGCTCGAGATCGGCTTGAACCGGTGTGGTGAGCCGGCCCTGAACGGCGTTGCTCCCCTGCTTGCCGTTCAGATCGAGCGCCAATTCGGCCACGTGCGCGGCCTTCGCCGTGATCGCCAGGTCCGACACCCTGACCGTCGCAGCGGTCTCGCGTCCGGGGCCTTGCGTCTCGAGCGTCCAGACCAGCGCCTTGGCGCTCGCGGCGCCCCGCACCGCCTCGAGACGGGGCGTTTCGATCGTCAGTCGGAGCGCGTCGGCGCCGTGCTTGCCTTGCACCGTGCCGCGCAAGTCGGCCAGCGCGAACGCCGCCTTGTCGAGATCGGCTTGCAGCCGGCCTTGCGCGGTGCAATTCAGGTCTAGCGCGGGTCTGTCCGCCCGCACGCGCGCCGCCAGCTTGAACTCGGTCGCTACGCCCGGCGCGATGGGTCCCGTTTCCAGCAGCAGATCGGACACCGTGTAGCGCGCGCCCGCCTGCTCATCGCGAAACTCGAGCGCCGCGTCGACGATGCGGATGCCCTGCACGTTCAACGCAACCGGCCGCGCCGGGGCCGGCCGCGCCGCGGGTGGCTGGACGGGAGCGTCGCGCTCGCCGCGGGCGATCAGGTCGTCGAGGTTGGTGCTGCCGTCCTTGCGGCGGACCACAGTGGCGCGCAGGCCCTCGAGCACGATCTGATCGACGACGACCCGCCCGGACAACAGCGGCAGCAGCGCGAGCGCCACCCGCGCACGATCGAAGGCGGCGAACTGCGCATCGCTGCCACGCTCCGACAGCGTGGTACGGTCGAGCTTCACGCCGATCTTGGGAAAGAAGGTCAGCCCGATGTCGCCGTCAATCGTCAGGGTGCGCTGCGTCTTGTCCTTGGTGAGCGCGGCGAGGTCGTTCTTGTACGCGTTCGGATCGAACGTGGCGGCGATCAGCACGAAGACGCCCACGGCCACGACCACCAGGCCGGCAATGGCATACAAAGCGAGTCTTAGATATCTCATCTCGGCAGGGCGGCGGATGGTGCAGACCCAGGCTACCGGGCGCCCGTGCCAAGCGTCAACGCGGCAGTGACGCTGCTTGCGTGGCCCAGCAGAAAAGCCTCGACTTCCTCGGCTGGCCGCGCAGGGCTGAACAGGAAACCTTGCGCCTGATCGCAGCGCACGGCGCGCAGGAACTCCAACTGCTCGGCCGTCTCGACCCCTTCGGCCGTGACCTCGAGCCCCAGGCTGTGGCCAAGCTGCACGATGGCCCGCACGATCGCGGCATCGTCGGCGTCCACGGTGATGTCGCGCACGAAGGATTGATCCACCTTCAGGCGGTCGACCGGGAAGCGCTTCAGATAATTCAGGCTCGAATAGCCGGTGCCGAAGTCGTCCACGCTGATGGCCACGCCCAGCGCCTTGAGCGCGTGCAGCCGCGCGACGAAATCCTCTGCGCTCTCCATGACCAGACTCTCGGTCACCTCGAGCTCCAGGCGCTCCGGCGCCAGCCCGCTCTCGGCGAGCGCTGCGGCGACGTCCTGCACGAGCTGCGTGTGCCTGAACTGGCGCGGCGACAGGTTGACCGACACCGACATGGGCGGCACGCCGCGCGCCTGCCAGGCGCGCATCTGCACGGCGGCGGTGCGCAACACCCATTCGCCGATGGGCACGATCAGACCGGTTTCCTCGGCCACGGGAATGAAACGCGCCGGCGGAATCAGACCGAGATCCGCGCTGCGCCAGCGCAGCAGCGCCTCCACGCCCTCGATGGCGCCCGAGCGCAAGCCGATGCGCGGCTGGTAGTGCAGCTCGAACTCGCCGCGCTCCAGTGCCCGGCGCAGGCTGGCTTCCATCGCCAGGCGCTGTGACAGATTGGCGTTCATCTCGGCGGAGAAGAACTGGAAGCCCGCGCGCCCGGCCGCCTTTGCCCGATACATCGCGGTGTCGGCCTGCTTGAGCAGCGTTTCCCCGTCCGCGCCGTCGTTGGGGAACAGGCTGATACCGGCACTGCACGTGCTGGCGATCTCGTGACCGTCGAGCACGATCGGTGCGGCGATGGCCTGGACGATGCGCTGCACCGCCTGCGTCACCGACTCCTTGCTCGGCTGCTCGTTCATCAGCAGCACGAACTCATCGCCCCCCAGGCGGGCGATGGTGTCGCCTTCACGCACGCTCGCGCGCAGTCGCCGGGCGACGGTCTGCAGCAGTAGATCGCCTGCGCGGTGGCCCAGCGTGTCGTTGACCAGCTTGAAGTTGTCCAGGTCGACGAAGATCACCGCCAGGATCCAGCCGTGACGCTGGGCGTTGGCGATGCCCTGGGAGATGCGATCGGTGAGCAGGCTGCGGTTGGGCAGGCCGGTCAGCGTGTCGTGCGTGGCCTGGTGTTCGAGCGCCTCGCGGTAGCGCACCGCGTCGCTGATGTCCACGATGATGCCGACGAAATGCGTCACGCGACCCACGGCGTCGCGCACCGGCGAGATGGTCAGTTGCGACCAGAACGCGCGCCCGTCCTTGCGATAGTTGCGCACCACGACCTGCGCGTCGCGCCCTTCCTGGATCGCGATGCGCAACTCGTTCAGTCCGGGCTGCTCGTGCTCCCCGCTCTGCAGAAAGCGGCAGTTGCGCCCCAGCGCTTCCTGCGCGCCGTAGCCGGTGATCGTCTCGAAGGCGGGATTGACGTACTCGATCGGATTGTCCGGTCGCAGGTAATTGGTGATGACCACGGCGCTCGTGCTCGCTTCGATCGCCCGGGTGCGCAGCCGCAGGGCCTCTTCGGCCTGCAGCCGCTCGCTGATGTCGCGGGCGAAGGCCACGATCACGTCGCGATCGCCGACCCGGATCGCGCGGCGATACACCTCCACGGGAAAGATCGAGCCGTCGCTGCGCCGGTTGATCCGTCCGACCGACTCCAGGGGCGTGGGCGCGCCCTTCAGCGCGATCGCTTCGTCGAACTTGCGCTCCAGTTCCTCGCGCGACAGATTCGGATTCAGATCCTGCGGACCGATCTGCAGGAACTGCTCGCGCGACAGCCCGAACATGCGGCAGGCCATGTCGTTGACGTCGATGTAGCGCATCGTCCGGCGGTCGATCAGGAAGATGCCGTCGCGCGCCATGTCGATGGCGGCGCGAAACCGCAGCAGCGCTTCCTCGGCCTGCTGGCGCTGCGTGATGTCGCGCGCCCCCGCCACGATCAGCTCCCGGTCACCGATCCTGAGGTAGTGCCGGTAGACTTCGACCGGAACGACGCCGCCGTCCTTGCGGCGCAGGTGGCGGGTGACGGGATCGATCTGCGAGCGCCGCGCACCGCGCGCCCGCACTTCGCGATAGATTTTTCTGAGCTCGGCTTCGTTAAAGCCGACGTTGATCTCGCGCGGCCCCATTCCGAGCAGCTCCTCGCGCGCGTAACCGAGCAGCCGGCAAGTGGTCTCGGTCACGTCGACGTAGCGCAGCGAATCAAAATCGATCAAGAAGATGGCGTCGGCCGCGATATCCATTGCCGCGCGGAACCGGATCAGATCCTCCTGTGCGCGCTTGCGCTCGGTGATGTCCATGATGAAGCCTTCGATGGCTTCCACCGATCCGTCGGACCGGAAAACCGCGGCACCCTTCTCTGAGACCCAGCGCACCGCTCCCGAGCGATGCGTGATCCGGTACTCGATTTCGAAGCGCGTGCCGCGGCTCAGCGCCGCGTCGACCTCGGCCCTGACCCGCCCCCGGTCCTCGGCCCGAATGATGCGGTTGAAGGACGCCACCCGGTTGTGGACCAGCTCGTCGGCCCGGAAGCCGGTCAGATCGAAACAGCCTTCGCTGACGAATTCCAGGGTCCACTCGCTGTCGTTGCGGCAGCGATAGACCATGCCCGGCAGATTGCTCATCAGCGCACGAAACCGCGCCTGCGCGCCGCGCGGCAACGGAGGCTGTACCGGCCCCAGCGAAGACCGCCGCACGAGCCACCAGGCAAGCGCGCAGGCACTCAGCGCCGCAAAGAGGGCAAGATCGGTGGGCGCCATGGGCTTGGGTGCAGCCAGCGGACAGGATCGAAGGTCGCGTGCATTCGCGAGGTCCCGGAATCGTAGTGTAGCCCCAGCGGACCGGTAGCCAGTGCCGGGAAAAGCATTGGCCGGCGCGCCTTAAAACCTCGGGACCCCCGGCCCACCTCGAGCGTCGGCGGGTTGCCGAAGCCGCGGACCCTCATCGATCGCCGCGCATGCAACAAGAATGGTCCCGTGGGGCCGTTCTCATTGCGTGGAGCGGGTGATGGGAATCGAACCCACGTCTAAAGCTTGGGAAGCTTTCGTTCTACCATTGAACTACACCCGCGCCGGTTCGAATTCTACGTCAGACCGCCCGCAAAGGCAGTCCCCGGCCCAGCGGCGGCTGCGGCCGCCCGGGTCCCGCCGCACGGGCGCGCGGCGAGCGTGGCGCCATGGCTTTCTACCCTCGCCCCTCGGCCGCATGCTAGGATGCAGCCGTTGCAGAATGTCTGTTGTGTCGAGGTGATCGGACTGACCATCAACGGCGAGCGCCGGCAGTTCTCCGAGCCCTTGTCGATGCGCGAGCTGATCGACCGATTGGCGCTGAGCGGCAAGCGCTTCGCCATCGAACGCAACGGGGAACTCGTGCCGCGCAGCCAGTTGGAGTCCATCGAGCTGGCCGACGGTGACACGCTGGAGATCGTGGTCGCAGTCGGCGGCGGATGAAAAAGCGACCGACTTTCGAGACTGACCGCTTGTAGCTGCCAGCCGAGCCACTGCCCATCTGCTACTTGTCGTCGGACTTGTTCATGGATCAATTGCTCATCGCCGGCCGTGCCTACGGCTCGCGCTTGCTGGTCGGCACCGGCAAATACCGCGACTTCGCCCAGACGCGCGAAGCCATCGAGGCGAGCGGCGCGCAGATCGTCACGGTCGCGATCCGGCGCACCAACATCGGCCAGAATCCGAACGAGCCGAATCTGCTCGATGTCCTGCCGCCCTCGCGGTTCACCATCCTGCCCAATACGGCCGGCTGCTACAACGCGCAGGACGCGGTGCGCACGCTGCGCCTTGCACGCGAGCTGCTCGACGGACATGACCTGGTAAAGCTGGAAGTGCTCGGCGATCCGCACACACTGTATCCGAACGTGGTGGAAACGCTGGCCGCCGCGGAGATCCTGGTGCGCGAAGGCTTCAAGGTCATGGTCTATACCTCGGACGATCCGGTGATCGCCAAGCGGCTGGAGGAGATCGGCTGCGTGGCGGTGATGCCGCTCGCCTCGCTGATCGGCTCCGGAATGGGCATCCTCAACCCTTGGAACCTGGAGATCATCCTGTCCAACGCCAAGGTCCCGGTGCTGGTCGACGCCGGCGTGGGCACGGCCTCGGACGCGGCCATCGCGATGGAATTGGGCTGTGACGGGGTGCTGATGAACACGGCCATCGCGGCCGCGAGAGATCCGGTGCGCATGGCCCGCGCCATGAAACTCGCGGTGGAAGCGGGTCGCGAAGCGTTTCTCGCCGGACGCATGGCGAAGAAGGGCTACACGGCTGCGCCCAGCTCTCCCACGCACGGCCTCATCGCGCCGGCCGCGCCCAAAGGCAAGGCCGCCTGAACGCAACGCTTGCATGCCGCGGCCGCGCTGCGCGTGGCTGCGGCAGGATTCGCGCCTCGTGAATGCCCGTGTCCGTCCCGTCCGCAGCTACGTCCTTCGCCAGGGCCGCATGTCGAGCGCGCAGCGCCGGGCCTGCGAGGCCCTGCTGCCGCTGTACGGTGTGGCCTATCGACCGGAGCGGCTCGACCTCGATCGCCTGTTCGGGCGCTGCGGCCCGAAGGTCCTGGAGATCGGTTTCGGCATGGGCGAGACCACCGCGCGCATCGCCCACGATCACCCGGATTGCGATTACCTGGGCATCGAAGTGCACGCGCCGGGTGTGGGCGCGCTGCTGCGCAGGATCGCGGACCTCCGGCTGCGCAACGTGCGCATCGTCCAGCACGACGCGGTCGAGGTGGTGCGCGACATGATCGCCCCGGCCTGCCTGGCGGGCGTGCACGTGTTTTTTCCCGATCCCTGGCCGAAGAAGCGCCACCACAAGCGCCGTCTGCTGCAACCGGATTTTGTGCGAGCGCTGGCGCTGCGCATCGCGCCCGGAGGTTATCTGCACGTAGCCACCGACTGGAAGGATTACGCCGATCAGATTCTCGGCGTGCTCTCCGCGGAGCCCCTGCTCGAGAATTCGGCACCTGACTTCGCGCCGCGACCCGGCTACCGACCGATGACCAAGTTCGAAACCCGCGGGCTGGCGCTCGGTCACGGCGTCTGGGATCTCGTGTTTATCCGCCGCTCGGGCTGAGCGCGCGGAACACGACGGCACTTGCGACGTGGCCGTCGCTACCGTCGCCGGTCAATCCAGGCGCGGAGTGCGATACAGCATCCGGCCCGCAACGCGGATCTCCGTGTCCACGAGATAGGCGGCGGCGGCCGCCGTGTCGATCTCCATTCCCAGGCCGGGCGCCTCCGGCAGACGGATCAGCCCGTCGGCGTCCGGCAGCAGATGGTTGCGCGTGATCGCCAAGGCGAGCGGTTTGGGCTCGGCCGGGTACTCGCAGATTTCGTGATGAGCGATGCCGGCGTAGGGCTGCAGGGAGGCCGACAGCGCCAGATGCGACGTAAAGGTGTGGTTGACGTAGGTCACGCCCCTGGCGAGCGCATAGTCGGCGACCTGCTTGGCCACACTGATGCCGCCGACGCGACCGGCGTCGATCTGCACGTAGCGCAGTCCGGCGTAGTCGATCATGTGCCGGGCCATGAAGAAGTTGTGGCAGCCTTCGCCGCCCGCGAGCCCCACCGGTCCACTCTCCGCCGACAACTGCCGGTACTCCTCCAGCGCGCCCGACACGAACGGTTCTTCGAGCCAGGCGGCTCCCACGCGGAGCAGCGCCGGCAGCCGCCGACGCGCGGCGTCCAGATCGGCGTTCCACACCGTGCCGGCATCCACCAGCAGCACGCCGTCCTCGCCCAGGCCCTCGCGCGCCGCCGCCAGTTGCGCCGTGTCCTGCGCCACCGAATCGCGCCCGAACGGCCCCCACCCGAACTTGGCGGCACGAAATCCTTTGCCGCGTGCGGCACGCGCCTTGGCCAGCGTTTCTTCCGGCGTGTGGCCGAATAGCACCGAAAAATACGGCGTCTTCGGAAAGGGGCGCGCCCAGCCGAGCAGCCGCCACACCGGTTCGGACAGGCGCTTGCCCAGCAGATCCCACAAAGCCATGTCGATGCCGGACAAGGTGTGATCGGCTTGCAGCAGATCCAGGCTGTTGGCACGCACCGCATTGCCGATGCGGCGAATGTCCTCCGGATCGTCGATCGGCGCCCCCAGCACGGAGTCAGCCACAGGTTTGCAGGCGCTGTGCGACATCGGGCATACCAGGCTCGCGATCGAGGGCAGCGGCGCCGCCTCGCACTCGCCGTAGCCCACCCAGCCCCCTGCGCTGACTCGAACCAGCAACGCATCCTGGCTGCCATCGCCGATGTCGAGCACCTCCGGCATCGACAGGTAGAAGAAGTCGATCGCTTCGACCCGCATTTGTCGTGCGCCAAGACCGCTATCGAAGAAAAAGCTGCAGCAACTCGTTCAGAAAGCGCTGACCGCGCGCCGTGGGCCGCAGCCGCAGAGCATCGCTTTCGATCAGGCCCCGACGCTGCGCTTCTTCCAGCGCAGGGAGCACCTCGGTCAGCGGCAGGCCGGTCCGCTCCACAAAGAGCCGGGTCGGCACGCCGTCGATCAGGCGCAGGGCGTTCATCATGAACTCGAACGGCAGCGCCTGCACCGAGACTTCCTCCGAACTCTGCAACGGCTGGCCCGCGAGCACACGCTCCATGTACTCGCGCGGGTGCTTCCACCGCGTCTCGCGCACGATCCGGTCGGCGGACGAAATCTTGCCGTGCGCACCCGCGCCGATCCCCACGTAGTCGCCGAAGGTCCAGTAATTGAGGTTGTGGCGGGCCTCGCGACCCGGCCGGGCGAAAGCCGAAGTCTCGTAGTGGCGATAGCCGTACTCGGCGGCAAGCTGCTCGATCGCCTCCTGCATGTCGGCCGCCACGTCCTCGTCGGGAAGCTGTGGCCGATAGCGATGAAAACAGGTGTTGGGCTCGATCGTGAGGTGGTAGAAAGACAGATGCGCCGGACGGCTGGCCAGCGCAGCGCGCGCGTCGGCCAGCGCTTCGTCGAGGCTCTGCCCGGGCAGCGCATACATCAGGTCGAGATTGATGTTGTCGAAATGGCGCAAAGCGATCTCGATCGCGCGCCGGGCCTGTTGCTCGTCGTGAATCCTGCCCAGAGTCGCCAGGTGGCGGCGATCGAAACTCTGAATGCCGAGCGACAAGCGGTTCACCCCGGCCGCGCGAAAGCCGGCGAACTTGGCCGCTTCGACCGTTCCGGGATTGGCCTCCAGCGTAACCTCCGCTTCGGAATCCACGCGCAGCCGGGCCCGGATTGCGCTGAGAAGCTGCTCCACGGCGCGCACCGATAACAGTGAAGGCGTGCCCCCGCCGAGGAAGATCGAATGCAGTGTCCGGCCCCGGATCGACGGCAGCGCGTGCTCCAGGTCGGCAGTCAGCGCGCGAATGTATCGTAGCTCGAGCGCAGGATCGAGTTCGGCCACTTCTTTCCTGGCTGCGTGAAGAGGACGGCCGTGAGCCGCTACTGGGCGTGCATTGAATTGCCCCCCGGGTTCGGCGGGCAGCGCCTCGGGGCGGGTAGGCGGCCGCAGCTCGTGGGAATTGAAGTCGCAATAGGGACACTTGCGCACGCACCACGGCACGTGCACGTACAGCCCCAACGGTGGCAGAACCGCGAGTTGCGGTCCCGGGCGCGCGCCGTAGGGGAGTACGGGAACCGTTGACATGGATGGAATCGGAGCAGCGCTGTCGTGCGTCAACGACAGGTTCGCGGTTGCCGAAGGCATCCGAAGTATCTCACTATTGCGCGGGCGCCACCCACCATGCCCTAATAGCGCGGCGCTGCCGCCTCGCGCGAACAACTTCGGAGGTGACAATGTCTCGTTCTGCCTTGCGGATCTGCCTGTGCCTGATCGCTCTCCCGCTTGCGGGCTGCGCTGCGAAGAGCCTGCAACCGACCACGATGGCGCTCAAGTACCAGTCGACCGAAGACCCGTCTGCCACGCCGCTGGTGCAGCCCTGTGCGGCGCTCTCGGCGCTCAAGATCGAGGACGCGCGCCGCGGCGGAGAACCGGGCAAGCGCTGGCTGGAGCGGCAACCGGCGATGGAGCAACCGATCTCCCTGTCCGGCGATCCGCTGCCGTGGTTCCGGCAGGCCGTGGATCTGCACCTGCGGCGCGCCGGGCTGCTCACCAACGCTGCGGGCAAACCCGCCGGCCACATGCGACTGGAACAGATCTCCATGTCGGAGCAGGTGTACCTGCGGGCCTCTTACAACGGGCGGGTCACGCTTTCGCTGGACCTGATCTCGGCGGCCAGCGGTCGGACATGCTGGAGCGCGCGCGTCACCGGCTTCGCCGAGAATCGCGGCTATCCGGGCAGCACCGAAAACTACAACGAAACGCTCAATCAGGCGCTCGACAAGGCCCTGATTCAGCTCTTGGGCTCTGCCGAGCTGTCGGCCAACCTGTGCGGCAAGTGCTGAGGCCCGAGCCGGGTCGACCGGGTCATCCCCGTGCCCGCAGCGCGGCGGCAAGCGCCGCCAAGGCCTTGCCGCGGTGACTGACTCGATTCTTGCGCTCCGGGGAAAGCTCGGCTGCGCTCAGGCCTGAGGCGGGGTCGAGAAACAGGGGGTCATAGCCGAAACCGCCGGCCCCACGGGGCGCGCGCAGGATCTCGCCGTGCCATTCACCCTCGCCGATCAGCGGGCGAGGATCCCGGGCGTGGCGCATCAGCACGACGACGCAATAGTAGTACGCGCGGCGGTCGTCCTCGTTCTCCAGCATCGCCAGCAGGCGCTGGTTGTTGCGCTCATCGGATCTAGGCTCCCCGGCGAAGCGCGCCGATAGCACGCCGGGCGCCCCGCCGAGCGCCTCCACGCAGAC
Organism: Burkholderiales bacterium; assembly: GCA_035560005.1. NCBI lineage: Bacteria > Pseudomonadati > Pseudomonadota > Betaproteobacteria > Burkholderiales > Burkholderiales bacterium. The sequence goes on from DATMAN010000056.1 coordinate 72,138, forward strand.
GCCGGAATCGTCGGCCAGCGCAGGCAGTCCCGTAATCAACGCCGCGTGGCGGGCCTTGGCGAGCGCGTTCTCGATGAATGTCTCATGCGGTTCATCGGCTTCGCGCACGTTGAATGCCGCCTGCACGACAAGTTCGATCTCCAGCGGCGCGAGGATCTCGGCAATTTCGCGCAACTTCCCCGCATTGCCGCTGGCGACCACAAGTTTCTTGATCATGCCACTGAAGAGACAGAGTACCGGGAAACTCCGATCCGCAACGAACCGGCCAGGGCAGGCGGTAGAGATGTTCCCTTCCAGGAGTTCTTGCTGTTCCTGACGGCTCACCCGGGTTTGGAGCTCGCGAGGCTTCTGCCGCCGAACTCACACGCCCAATGCCGCGCGCTGCGCGGCGATGAGCCGAGCGATGCCTTGCTGCGCGAGCACGAGCATGGCGTCGAGTTGGGCGCGGCTGAAAGCCTCGCCTTCCGCCGTGCCCTGCACCTCCACGATACCGCCGTCGCCCGTCATGACCACATTCATGTCCGTGCTGCAGGCCGAATCCTCCGCATAGTCCAGGTCCAGTACCGGAGCGCCCTGGTAAAGCCCTACCGACACGGCGGCCACGAAATCCCGGACGGGAAATTGCGCGATCACCCGTCGCTCCCACAGCGTGCGTGCCGCATCGTGCAAGGCCACGAACGCGCCGGTGATCGCGGCGGTGCGCGTGCCGCCGTCGGCCTGAATCACGTCGCAATCGATCTGGATCGTGCGCTCGCCCAGGGCGCCGAGGTCGGTCACTGCGCGCAGGCTGCGTCCGATCAGCCGCTGAATTTCCATCGTGCGACCGGACTGCCTGCCCCGGGCGGCCTCGCGCTCCGTGCGCGTGACGGTCGCCCGCGGCAGCATGCCGTACTCCGCGGTGAGCCACCCACGCCCCAGCCCCTTCAGGAACGGGGGCACCTTGTCCTCCACGCTCGCCGTGCACAGCACCTGCGTATCGCCGAAATGAATCAGCACAGATCCTTCCGGATACCGCGTGTAGCGGCGCTGGATCGACACCTCGCGCAGTTGGTCCGGCTCGCGCCCGCTCGGTCGCATCGGCTTCCCGCATGACGATGAAGTATGTGGAACGGCTGGTACCGGAGTGCCCGTTTGGATTCACCGGACCGTTCGAGATTCTATGATATCTTTCGACGTCCGCGATCGTTGCGGCCCTTTTTCTCTCGACGGCGCGACTTCAGATGATTCTGAGCATGACCGGTTATGCGGCGGTGACCGGTGAGCTGCCGGGCGGCAGCCTGAATCTGGAGCTGCGCTCGGTCAATCATCGCTATCTCGACCTGCAATTCCGGATTCCCGACGACCTGCGCATGATCGAAGCCGCGCTGCGTGAGCGTCTGACCGCGCGCATCTCGCGCGGCAAGGTGGAATGCCGGATCGGCTTCAACCGCTCGCCCGCGGGCCCCTCGCTCCCGCAGCTCAACGAGGAGCTGCTGCTGCAGCTCGGCCAGCTCGACGAAAAGGTGCGCAGCGCGCTGCCCGCCGCGGCACCGCTCGGCGTCAACGATGTACTGCGCTGGCCAGGCGTGCTGGGCAACGACACGCTGGCGATCGACGAACTGCAGCAACGCTGTCTGCAGATGCTCGATCGCGCCCTGGAGGATTTCACTGCGGCGCGGGCCAGGGAAGGCGAGAAACTGAAGGCGGTCCTGCTGGAGCGCATCGAGCGCATGCAGGCTCTCCTGCGCGCCATTGCGCCGCGCGTCCCCCAGATCATCGCGACCTATCAGGAGAAGCTGTCCGCCCGGCTCAAGGAGGCAATGCTCGACCCGGAAAGCGAACGCCTCAGGCAGGAGCTGGCCATGTTCGCGGCGAAGATCGACATCGACGAAGAGATGGATCGGCTCCTGGCGCACCTGGCCGAGTTGCGCCGCATTCTGGACAGGGGCGGGGCGGTCGGCAAGCGGCTCGATTTCCTCATGCAGGAACTGAACCGCGAGGCCAATACTCTGGGGTCGAAGTCGGTGGACCTGGAAGTCACGCAGAGCGCGATGGAGCTGAAGGTCCTCATCGAGCAGATGCGCGAGCAGATTCAGAACATCGAGTGATGCGCCGGACGCCAGCGGGTGGCAAACCGTCCCTGGGTCGCGGCTCGCCAAGCGCTCCGGGAGTCCGCGCGGGGTGCGGTGCAGTCCACCGTTCGTGGCACGCATGAACGGCAACGTGTTCATCGTGTGTGCGCCGTCCGGCGCCGGCAAGACCACGCTGGTCAATGCTCTGCTCCAGAGCGATCCGCGCGTGCATCTGTCCGTGTCCTACACGACGCGAGCGCCACGCCCTGGCGAGATCGAGGGCCGGCATTATCATTTCGTCACGCGCCGGGAGTTCGAGAGAATGCTGGAGGCGGGTGAGTTCCTGGAGAGCGCGGAAGTCCACGGCAATCTGTATGGCACCTCCCAGCGCTGGATCCGGGAGCAGCGCAACGCGGGCCACGACGTTCTGCTGGAGATCGACTGGCAGGGCGCACAGCAGGTGCGCCGGCTCATCCCCGACGCGATCGGCATCTTCATCCTGCCGCCGTCGGCCGAGGTGTTGAGAGCCAGACTCGTCAATCGCGGCGCCGACAGTCCCGAGGTCATCGAGCGGCGGCTCGCCGCGGCCAGAGAGGAGATCTCGCACGTCGGAGAATTCGACTATGTTATTATCAACAACGACTTCGACGAGGCGCTGGAAGATCTGGCGAGTGTGGTGCGGGCGTCGCGACTGCGCGCCGGCGCGCAATTGTCCCGCCACATAGAGCTCGTCAACCGTCTTCTGAAGTGAGTGGCGTATGGCACGAATCACCGTCGACGACTGTCTGAAGAGCATACCGAACCGCTTCGAACTGACGCTGGCCGCGACCTATCGCGCGCGCCAGATCGCGATGGGTGCCGCGCCGCTGTTGGAAGCCAACAAGGACAAGCCCACCGTGATCGCCCTGCGCGAGATCGCGGCCGGCAAAGTCGGCAAGGAAGTGCTTAAGGCCAAGACCTGAAGTTTCCAGGAGCTTTCCCCGGGAGGGCTGTTCACCGCCGTTCCCCGCCCATGACCCCTCCGCCGGCGGCCCAGACCGCCGTTTCCCCGCCCCCCAAGTCCGCGGATGCACTGTTCGTGGACGCAGCCAGCTACCTCAAGCCGGAAGACGTCGCGCAACTGAAAAGCGCCTATCTGTTCAGCGAGCAGGCGCACCGCGGGCAGTTTCGCATGACCGGCGATCCGTACATTTCGCACCCGGTCGCGGTCGCCCATATCCTCGCGCAATGGCACCTCGACGGGCAGGCGCTCACCGCGGCCCTGCTGCACGATGTGATGGAAGACACCGCCGTCACCAAGAACGAAATCAGCGAGAAGTTCGGCAGGATGGTCGCCGAACTGGTCGACGGAGTCTCCAAGCTCGACAAGATCGAATTCGAATCGCAGGAACAGCAGCAGGCTGAGAACTTCCGCAAGATGCTGCTGGCGATGGCACGCGACGTGCGCGTGATCCTCATCAAGCTGGCCGACCGACTGCACAACATGCGCACGCTGGATGCGATGCATCCGCAGAAGCGCGCCCGCATCGCGCGCGAGACCCTGGAAATCTACGCCCCGATCGCCAACCGTCTGGGGCTGAACAATCTCTACCAGGAGCTGCAGGAGCAGGCATTCCGGCATCTGTATCCGAACCGCCACGCCGTGCTGTCCAAGGCGCTCGCCCGCGCGCGCGGCAACCGCCGCGAGGTGGTGGACAAGATCCTCGATTCCATCCGGCAGAAGCTCGCGGAAAGCGGCATCGAGGCGCTGGTCTCCGGGCGCGAGAAGAACATCTACAGCATCTACAAGAAGATGCTGGAGAAGAATCTGTCGTTCGCGGAGGTCTACGACATCTACGGCTTTCGCGTGATCGTCAAGGACGTCGCCTCGTGCTACGTGGCGCTCGGCGCATTGCACCAGCTCTACAAGCCGATCCCCGGAAAATTCAAGGATTACATCGCGATTCCGAAAGCCAACGGCTACCAGTCGCTGCACACGACCTTGTTCGGCCCCTTCGGCACTCCGCTGGAGGTCCAGATCCGCACGCTTGAAATGCACAAGATCGCGGAGGCGGGGGTGGCGTCGCATTGGCTGTACAAGGAAAGCGGCGCCTCGCTCTCGGATCTGCAGACCAAGACCCATCAGTGGCTGCAAAGCCTGCTGGAGCTGCAGTCCGAGTCCGGCAACTCCGCGGAGTTTCTCGAGCACCTGAAAGTCGACCTGTTCCCGGACGAGGTCTACGTCTTCACGCCCAAGGGCAAGATCATGGCGTTGCCGCACGGCGCGACCTGCGTGGATTTCGCCTACGCCGTGCACACCGATATCGGCAATCGCTGTGTGGCGGCAAAGGTCAACCACGAGCTGGTGCCACTGCGCACCGAGTTGAGAAACGGCGACCGGGTGGAGATCATCACCGCCGCCCATGCCAAGCCGAACCCCTCCTGGCTGAACTTCGTGGTCACGGGCAAGGCGCGTTCGCATATCCGCCACTTCCTGAAGACCATGCAGTACGAGGAGTCGGTGCAGCTCGGCGAACGGCTGCTCCATCAGGCCCTGGTTGCACTCAGGTCCGGCCCCGACGAAATCACCGACGCCAACTGGGAAAGGCTGCTCAGGGAAACGGGAAACAAGTCGCGGCAGGAAGTGCTGGCCGATATCGGGCTGGGCAAGCAACTCGCGATCGTCGTGGCGCGCAAGCTGCTGTCGATCGGGGAGCAGAAGGAAGGCAGGGAAGAATTGCCGGGCACGCTGGTAATCCGCGGCTCGGAAGGCATGGCGTTACAGTTCGCCAAATGTTGCCATCCCATTCCCGGCGATCCGATCATCGGTTTCCTGCGCAAGGGCCATGGACTGGTCATTCATACTCACGATTGCCCGGTGGCGCGCAAGACCCGCGGCGACCCCGAAAAGTGGATGGACGTGGAATGGGCGCCGGACACGCGAAAGCTCTTCGCGGTCAGCATCAAGCTCGTGGTGGCCAACCAGCGCGGAGTGCTGGCCAAGGTCGCGGCGGAAATCGCCGAGACCGGGTCCAACATCGACAACGTGAGTCTGCAGCCGGGCGATTCCTCGGCCTACAGCATCATCGATTTCACGCTGCAGGTCAGCAACCGCCTGCACCTCGCTCGAATCATGCGCAGCCTGCGGCGGATTCCGGAAGTCATCCGCATTACGCGACTGAAGGGTTGAGGAGCTTGACCCGCGTCAAGGATCGACCGCACGTGCGCCCTATAATCCGCTTTGTCTCGGTCATCGAGGTCTGGTCATGAAGCGCTGGATTGCGGCCTGCGTGCTCGCCGGCCTGTTGGGCGTCATTGGACCGGCGCGCGGCGCCGAGGAGCAGATGTCCCGGCCACCGCGCAGCGAGTCGCTCGAGCTGCCGGGGCTCACCGCCGGCTGTCACGTCTGCGAGTGGCGCCCCAAGCTGAACCAGAAGGCAGCGGTCGAGCAGTGCGGTACCGATGAAGCCGGCCAGGCGAGGATCGGCATCTTCGAGTGTGGATTTTCCGAGGACTGCCAGCGCGTGTGCCACTTCATTCGCTGCGGCACGCTCTGACTGCCCCAATTTCCCTCGGTAGGGCCGGTCATTGCACCGGCGGGGCGGGCGTGGGGCTGCCCGTCACCGCCCGGCGACGAAACGATCTCCAAGTCTGGCCCCAGCCCCGGGGCGCAATCCAGTCTCGGATCGCAACTCTTTGAGCAGACGACCAAAACGGCCTTTGGCATGGCGGTTGCCAAAGCATCGATCGCTCATTGTGTTGCAAGGAAGACCCAATGCTGGACCCTCTCTCTCATCTCACCGATCGTCCCGTTCGCAGTCTGCTGAATGTGCTGCAGGAAGGCGTACAGACGTTGTTTCTGCTGTTGCTGGTCTGCCTGTTGGCCCTCGGACTGGGCGGGCTGGTCTACAAAGCCGTCGGCCCCGAGGGCTGGCTCGAAGCGACCCTCGGCCGCATCTGGCACGCCGAACCCGTGTACGCCATCGTCTTGGCCACAGCTCTTGTGCTCGGTGGCGTCTGGGTCCGGTGGCGCATCGAGAAACTGCCTTTGTTCGGCAAGGGCGGCGACTGGATGGTATACGCCTGCCTCGCCTTGGGCCTGTTCTTCGCCGTGCGCCTGGCTGCGACCGGCACGCTGTAGCCCGCGGGTGGCGGCTGTCGCGCGCCAGAGACAGCCGCTGTCCCTTCGCTTCAAGGGGTTAGGTACCGCTTGGTCGGCCAGCGTCGCCCGCTGGCGACCTGCGCAAACACGATCCTGAACCCGAAGGCGGTCCATTGCGGCGGAGTGCGCGGGTCTACTCCGCGCTCGGCGCGGCTCCCTTTAAGGGCGCTGCATCTTGCAGGTAGTGGGCAGCAAGGTGTCCTTGGCTTCGATGCGCCCCTCGGTGCGGAACCCCATTCCGGTGCGCTCCACGTCGAACTTGGCGCCCGGCTTCCCGGCCTTGGTCAGCGTGGATATGAACATCGGCTGCAGGATCTGATGGTTGTCCGCGCGCATGACGATTTCGCCGGTGAAGGCTTGGAGCTTCATGCCTTCGAGGGCTCGGGCAACCTTTAGAGGGTCGGTGGACTTGGTTTCGTTCATCGCCCTGACCAGCATGTCCATCGCGTTTTTGAGGTTGAGCCAGTAGAAGTCGTCCTTTGAATCGGGGAAGCGCTTGCGGTAGCGCTGAACGATGGCATCCGACTTCGCGTCGCCGACATTGCTGAACCAGTGGCTGACCTGTCGCACGTGCCCGTCGCCGGCTTCCCCGATTGCGGCCGGCCCTCCGGCTACCCCTGCATAGTAGGTGTAGTACTCGACGTTCAAACCCGCTTCCTTGCCGGCGCGCACCAGCAGCGCGAGGTCGGCACCCCAGTTGCCAGTCACTACGGTGTCGGCGCCGGAAGCACGGATCTTCGCGACGTAGGGCGAGAAGTCCTTGACCTTGCCCAGGGGGTGCAGGTCGTCGCCGACGATCTGCACATCCGGGCGCTTGGCCTTGAGCATCTCCTTCGCAGCCCTGGCCACCGCGTGCCCGAAGGCGTAGTCCTGGTTGATCAGGTACACCTTCCTGATCTTCTTCTGCGTGGCCATATAGCTGGTCAGCGCCGCCATCTTCATGTCCGCGTCCGCGTCGAAGCGGAAATGCCAGAAGTTGCAGCGGTCGTTGGTGAGCGCGGGGTCCACCGCTCCGTAGTTCAGATACAGGATGGGCCGGTCGGGATTGCGCGTGTTGTGCTTGGCCACCGCATCGCTGAGCGCTCCGGCCACCGCCGAGGAATTGCCCTGGAAGAAAAAGCGCACGTCGCGGTCGATCAGCTGCTGCAGCTGAATGAGCGCGTCCTGCGGATTGGCCTTGCTGTCCAGCGCCACCAGCTCGAGCCGTCGTCCGAGCACGCCGCCGCCCGCGTTGACCTCCTCGATGAGCATCTGCAGGGTGCGCATGCCGTTCTCGCCCACGTTGCCGAAGGTGCCGCTCAGCGGGTCGATGTAGCCGATTCGGATCGTGTCCGCGATGGCGACCGCGCTACCCAAGATCAATCCGATCGCGGCGCCGGCCAGCGCGAGCATGCGTGAACAACTGCGTTTCATTTTCGCCTCCTCCTGTCCAAGCGTTCTGGTTGGGTGGACCCACGGCTGCGCGGGCATTTGGCGCCACGCGTACAACGGATCGCCTTGCCGCGCGGTTGACCGGCGCTAGG
>DATMAN010000057.1 GCA_035560005.1 Burkholderiales bacterium
CTGAGCCAGGATCAAACTCTTCAGTTCAATCACTGCTGCTGCCCGATTGCTCGGGCCGCCCAAACGTTCACTCTCAAAGAATCCACCAAGGATCCTTCAAAAAACGCATGAGCACTTCGTCAAACTTCAAGTCACCCAGCACCAAGATCCAGGCCCCCAGGCCACCTCTCTCGGCCCCTCAAGCCCAAATCCCTTCGCACCAGGCAGGCGCAATTCCCCCCGCGCTTCCACTCAAAGCACCCCAAAGCACCCACACGCTTCGGCTGTTCAGATTGTTAAAGAGCGGGATAGAAAAAATTGGTTGCGGGGATAGGATTTGAACCTATGACCTTCGGGTTATGAGCCCGACGAGCTGCCAGACTGCTCCACCCCGCGACCGTGTGAGCCGAAGATTCTAACAATCGGCACCTTGCAGCGTCAACGTAACAGCTCAGCCTGGTTCGAGCAGCCAAATGCCGATGGCCAACGACGCGCTACGCTGGAACGGCCGCCCCCTCCTTCCGCGGCGGTGCCGGGCCTTCTAGGCCACCTCTATGGCCAGCAACGCCCCTCGCGGTTCTCAATATTGTCGAACAGAATGTTAAGAGCTAAACATCAAGTTGTTTCTAAGTTAATGGACCGGCTCTGCAGGCGCTGCGCTCCAACGGGTCGTGTCCAAGTCAGCCACTCTTGGAGAAGTCGTAGCTGAGCTTTCCACCAGGGACCCCAAGTCGTCGAGCGGTGGCAACTCCTCCAGCGAGCGCAGCCCAAGGTCGTCGAGGAATGCTCTAGTCGTCGCATACAGTGCCGGCCGCCCGGGTGCTTCCTTGTGGCCGACCACGTCGATCCATCCCCTGGATTCGAGGACCTTCAAGATGTTTGACGAGACGGTGACGCCGCGGATTTCCTCGATGTCGCCTCGCGTAACTGGCTGACGATATGCAATGATTGCCAATGTCTCGAGCACGGCGCGAGAGTATTTGGGTGGCTTGTGGGGATTGAGGCGGTCCAGATATGGCTGGAACTCCGACCTCACCTGAAAACGCCAACCTGAAGCTACACTCTTGAGTTCGACGCTGCGGTTATCCCACTCAGCCCTCAGTTCCTCCAGAACGCGTCGAATCAGGTCCAGCCCATAGTCCTGGTCGAACAATCGGCGCAGATCCCCTAATGCGATCGGCTCTGGACTGGACAGCAGCGCCGCCTCTAGCACGCGCTTGATGATTTCCAACTCAGACTGCGGCAAGTCCATGATTCAACCTGATGTATATCGGTGAAAAGACCCCTTGCTGGGCCACCTGAACGAGGTTTTCGCGCGCGAGTTCCAATACCGCGAGAAAGGTCACAATGAGCACCGGGGCGCCCCGGGTGACATCGAACAGATCCTCGAACCTGACGAATTGCAGGTTCTGCAGGCGTCGCAAAATCAAGGTCATATGCTCGCGAACCGAGAGTTCTTCGCGAGTAATCCGATGATGCCGACGTACCCGGGCCCTGGCCAGGAGACCAAGCCAAGCTGCTCTGAGGTCCTCGGGATGGACGTCCGGGAGTCGTTCTTCGGCAGCCCTGTCCAACCAGACCTGAACGACAGCGAAATCGCGCCCCGCCTGCGGGAGTTCGTCGATCTTACGCGCGGCAAGTTTCATTCGTTCGTATTCCAGCAGCCGCCGCACCAGTTCCGCGCGAGGGTCTTCTTCCTCGGTCGACGGGGACACCTGCCTTGGCAGCAGCATCCGGGACTTGATCTCGATCAGCATTGCCGCCATGAGCAGATACTCCGCAGCCAACTCGAGATGTTGCGAGCGCATCATCTCGACATAATGCAGGTATTGACGGGTCAGTTCCGCCATCGGGATATCCAGTACATCGAGGTTATTGCGCCGGATCAGGTAAAGCAGCAGGTCAAGCGGTCCCTCGAATGCCTCGAGGAAGACCCTCAGGGCGTCTGGCGGGATGTAAAGGTCGGCCGGAACGTCGACAATCGCTTCACCCCGATAGCGGGCGACCGGAGCCGGCGAAGGAGCGCTCGATGCAGTTTCAGTAATCACGGTCCAGCATGTTAACCGCCTTTTGCCGGAATCGGCACTCGGCTGGCGGCCATGCTAGCAGCGCTGCGGAACATGCTGTTCCAAGTTGCTTGAAAATCAGCAAACAGCTGCCGTCCAATGCTAGCCCGCCCCAGCCGCAACCGCTGCGCTTTGCGGTGGTCGCACTCGCTCGAACGCGATCCTTCCTTCGGTCATGGTGACACGGATCGTGTCCTTGGGGCCATAGCGTCCCTCCAGCATCTCGCGAGCCAAAGGATTTTCTAGCATCTGCTGGATGGCCCGTTTCAGCGGTCGCGCTCCGTAGACCGGATCGAAGCCGATTCTCGCGAGTTCCGCAAGGACACTATCATCGACCTGCAGCTTCATTTCCATTGCCGCCAGCCGCCGCTCCAGGTGGCCGAGCTGGACCCGGGCGATCGACTTGATGTGCTGCTCGTCCAGCGCGTGGAACACCACGACTTCGTCGATGCGGTTGATGAACTCGGGGCGGAAGAAGCTCTTCACTTCGCCCATCACCGCCAGCTTGATCACCTGATAGTCGTCTCCTGCCATCTGCTGGATCATCTGCGACCCGAGGTTGGAAGTCATCACGATGACCGTATTCTTGAAGTCAACCGTGCGTCCCTGGCCGTCGGTCATGCGCCCGTCATCGAGCACCTGCAGCAGCACGTTGAAGACTTCCGGATGCGCTTTCTCGATTTCGTCGAGCAGGATGACCGAATACGGTTTGCGCCGCACCTGCTCGGTCAGCTGGCCACCCTCCTCGTAACCCACGTACCCCGGCGGCGCACCGATCAACCGCGCGACGGAGTGCTTCTCCATGTACTCGCTCATGTCGATCCGGATGAGGTGCTCTTCGGAATCGAACAGGAATTCTGCGAGCGCCTTGCACAACTCGGTCTTGCCTACCCCGGTGGGGCCGAGGAAGAGGAATGAACCGTAGGGCCGGTTCGGGTCCGCAAGCCCTGCGCGAGAGCGGCGTATGGCGTCGGCGACCAGTCTCACGGCTTCGTCCTGCCCGACAACGCGCTGGTGCAGCCGCTCCTCCATTTTTATCAGCTTTTCGCGTTCGCCTTCCATCATCTTCGCGACCGGGATTCCGGTCCATCGCGACACCACCTCCGCGATTTCCTCGGTACCGACCTGGGTGCGAAGCAGTCTGAACACCTGCTTCTTGCCGTTTCCCGTCTCGGCCTTCTTGAGCTGTGTCTCGAGCTGCGGAATCCGTCCGTACTGCAGCTCGGATACTTTTTGCCAGTCACCCTTGCGCTTGGCCGCTTCCATTTCAAATCGCAGCCTGTCGAGTTCTTCCTTGATGTGCTGAGCGCCCTGGACCTGGGCTTTCTCGGACTTCCAGACTTCCTCCAGGTCCGAATACTCGCGCTCGATCCTCTTGATCTCTTCTTCGATTAGCGCGAGGCGCTTTTTGGATGCTTCATCCGTCTCCTTGCGTATCGCCTCGCGCTCGATCTTGAGCTGGATCAACCGCCGGTCGAGACGATCAAGGGCCTCGGGCTTGGAGTCGATCTCCATCTTGATCCGAGCCGCGGCCTCGTCGATCAGGTCGATCGCTTTGTCTGGAAGGAAGCGATCGGTGATGTAGCGATGCGACAGTTCCGCTGCCGCCACGATCGCCGGATCGGTGATCTCCACACCATGGTGCAGTTCGTATCTCTCCTGCAAGCCCCGCAGGATCGCGATCGTGTCTTCGACCGTGGGTTCTTCCACGAGCACTTTCTGGAAGCGACGTTCCAGCGCGGCATCTTTCTCGATGTACTTTCGATATTCGCTTAACGTCGTCGCGCCGATGCAGTGCAACTCTCCGCGCGCCAGGGCGGGCTTGAGCATGTTGCCAGCGTCGATCGCGCCCTCGGCCTTGCCGGCACCCACCATCGTATGCAGTTCGTCGATGAAGACGATCGTCCGGCCTTCGTCCTGCGCCAGCTCCCGCAGAACACTCTTCAGCCGTTCCTCGAACTCTCCGCGGTACTTGGCCCCTGCCAGCAGGGCAGCCATGTCCAGTACCAGCACCCGCTTGTCCTTCAGAGAGTCTGGCACTTCGCCGTTGACGATTCGCTGGGCGAGTCCCTCCACGATCGCCGTCTTGCCCACCCCGGGCTCGCCGATCAGCACCGGATTGTTTTTGGTGCGGCGCTGAAGGATCTGGATAACGCGACGGATCTCATCATCGCGGCCTATCACCGGATCGAGCTTGCCCTGGCGGGCCCGCTCGGTCAGATCCAGCGTGTACTTCTTGAGCGCCTCGCGGCTGGATTCCGCCTCGGCGCTGGTGACGCTTTCTCCGCCACGGACCGCGACAATCGCCTGTTCCAGCGCCTTTCGGTTGGCGCCATGCTGTTTGAACAGCCGACCTGTCTCGCCTTTGTCCTCAAGCAGCGCCAGCAAAAACAGCTCCGAGGCCACGTACTGGTCGCCCCGTTTTTGCGCCTCCTTGTCGACCAGATTGAACAGGTTCGCCAAGTCACGGGACAAATTGACTTCCCCCCCATGGCCCTCAACCTTGGGTAGCCGGTTGATGGAGGCCCGCAGCGCTTCCCGCAAGGACTGCACGTTCACGCCGGCTCGCGCCAGCAGCGAACTGGTGCCACCTTCCTGCTGATCGATAAGTGCCGCGAGCAGGTGTTGCGGCTCGATATAGGGATTGTCCTGACCGACCGCCATGCTTTGCGCGTCGGCCAGCGCTTGTTGAAAGAGTGTGGTCAGTCTGTCCAGTCGCATGATTGCATCCCCCTTGGCATTTGGTGCCTAGGTGGGGGTTGTGGCGCGCTTTTCAACCGCAGGCACCAGCTGAAGTTGCCCGCTCGGTCCAAAACTGGCAAATTTGATTCGAGTTCCTGCACAAGTACCCCCGATCGACGACCAGTGGACCTGCGCCGGTTTATCGTGTTCTTGCTGATCGCGTTGCCCTGCACGGCCAGGGGGGATGACGTCGCCGCTCGCATGCAGGCCGCGCGTATCGTGGCCAACGAGCTGGCGCAAAAGCTCGGGGCCGCGCTCCGGGAGCAGTTGGCAGCTTCTGGCCCCGAAGGAGCCATCAGCGTGTGCAAAGACATGGCGCCGCAACTGGCTGGTGAACTGTCCCGGCGGACCGGGTGGCGCGTGGCTCGCGTCAGTCTCAGGACCCGCAATCCCCTGCTCGGTCTTCCCGACGCATGGGAACAGCTCGCTCTGCAGCGCTTTGACCAAGCCGCTGTGCGCGACGAGGCCCCCGAGAAGCTCGAGTTCGGCGAAATCGTCGTCGAGCCGCAAGGACAGTACTTCCGCTATGTGAAAGCTCTTCCGGTTCAGCCTCTGTGTCTGATCTGTCATGGTCCACAGGAGGTCATTGCAGAATCGGTGAGGAGCAGGCTTGCAGCCGAGTATCCCCATGACCGGGCGACCGGTTATGTAATGGGGCAGATCCGGGGTGCGGTCACGATCAAGCAGCCCCTCCGGGGAACCGCGCCGTGATTTTTCGTCAGCTGTTCGACCCGGGCTCCGCGACCTATACCTATCTGCTTGCATGTGCGCGCACGCGCGAAGCGGTGCTCGTGGATCCGGTGCGCGAGCAGTTCGAGCGCGACCTCGCCGTGATCGGCCAACTGGCCCTCAGACTCATGTACATCCTCGAGACGCACGTGCACGCCGACCACGTCACGGGAGCGCGCCGGCTGCGTGAGAGAACCGGTGCAAGAACCGCGGTGAGCCGCCATTGCGGGGCAAGCGGCTACGACCGACTGCTCGATGAAGGCGACGTGATCGTATTCGGCGACGAGGTGCTGCGTGCTATCGCTACGCCTGGCCACACGCCGGGCAGTACCTGTTTTCTGTGGCGCGACCGGCTGCTCACTGGGGATACGCTGTTGATCGGCGGCTGCGGCAGGACGGACTTCCAGCATGGTGATCCTGCCCTGCTCTACCAGAGCATCACCCGTCGGCTGTTCCAGTTGCCCGACGATACCTTGGTCTATCCAGGCCATGACTACAAGGGGCGGCGGGTCAGTACCATCGGGGAGGAACGCACGACCAACCCGCGGCTTGCTGGCAGATCCCAGGAGGAGTTCGTCGAGATCATGAAGAATCTCGATCTGCCGCTACCGAGCCGGTACGACGAGGCCGTGCCCGCCAATCTGCGCGGCGGAGACGGCTGAGCAGCCCGACCAGTGACCGCCTATCGCTGAACAAGACAATGCCTTCCCAGATCGGTGCCGTCGCATTCGATGCGTACGGAACGCTCTTCGACGTGCATTCGGTCGCGGCCGAGTGCGAACGGTGCTTTCCCGGCCTGGGGGCCCGGTTCTCGGCCCTCTGGCGCACCAAGCAGCTCGAGTACACTTGGCTGAAGAGCCTGATGGGGCGCTATGAAGCGTTCGAGGCAATTACGCGTGCGGCGGCCAAGACCGCGGCGGCCAACCTTGGGCTGGAGCTTTCGCATGCCACGCTCGAGCAATTGATGCGCGCCTATGACCGGCTCTGTCTGTTTCCGGACGCGAAAGAAGCCTTGGCCTCGCTCGACAGACACCGGCGCGCCATTCTTTCCAATGGCTCGCCGCGCATGCTCGACGCAGTGGTTTCAAATTCAGGCCTGGGCACACTGCTAGACCGCGTACTGAGCGCCCACGAGGCTGGCATATTCAAGCCGCATCCATCGGTCTATGCACTGGTTTGCACCGCGTTTGCGCTCCAACCAGGCGCAGTCGCCTTTGTCTCGTCCAATTTCTGGGATGTCGCGGGCGCATCCTCGTTCGGCTTCCGCACCTTCTGGATCAACCGAACGCAGTCCCCGCCCGAAGAGCTGGGCTGCCAGCCAACCGCCGTATTGACCAGCCTTACGGAGCTCGCTTCAAGGTTGGCCGGCTAGCGCTGTGGTTCCAAATTGCATGCACGTGCCGGACCTGGCTTCGGAAGTACGACGAAATGTCGCTGCCGCCTTGGTCGAAGACCTTGGCAGCGGAGATATCACTGCTGCGCTCGTTCCCGAGGCGGCTGAAGCCCGGGCCCATGTCATCACGCGGGAAGACGCAGTTCTGTGCGGCTGCGCCTGGTTCGAGGAAGTCTTCAGGCAGCTCGACTCTTCAGTACGCGTTTCATGGCAGGTTCCGGAAGGCTCGCGCCTGCGCACCGGCAGCACCATCTGCGAACTCGTCGGGAAAGCGCGCCCTCTGTTGAGCGGTGAGCGCACTGCGCTTAATTTTCTTCAGCTGCTTTCTGGCGTCGCTACCAGAACGCGACGCTACGTGGATACAGTGGCCGGAACCCGTGCAAAGATTCTCGATACCCGCAAGACACTCCCGGGGCTGCGCAGTGCGCTCAAATATGCCGTGAGAACGGGCGGAGGAACCAATCACCGCATGGGGCTCTACGATGGCGTCCTGATCAAGGAAAACCATATTGCGGCGGCGGGCGGCATCGCACAGGCTCTGGCCGCGGCTCGCGCGCTCGCGCCGTCGTTGCCGATTCAGATCGAGGTCGAAAGCCTCGCCGATCTCGCGTGTGCCATCGAGAACGGTGCAAGGCTGATCCTGCTCGACAATTTCGGCGTCGAAATGCTGCGCGAAGCGGTGCGAGTAGCGAACGGGCGCGCCGAATTGGAAGCCTCTGGTGGCATCACACTCGACAATCTGCGCGCCGTGGCGGAAACCGGCGTGGATCGCATCTCGATCGGAACTCTGACCAAGGATATCGAGGCAATCGACCTCTCGATGCGTTTTCTTTGATACCGCAAGGTGTCGTCCGCGGTTGCCAAGTGCGCCTGAAGCTGCAGCCGCCGTACCCGGTACCCGTACCACACGACGAATTACTTGCGCAGATGGTCGGTAATTACGCGTTCGATCGCGACACGGGAGGCGTCCACCACCATGGGTTGGGCGCTCTGGGCCATGGCCGTGTCCGGATCTTTCAGGCCATGGCCGGTCAGGGTGCAAACGATGGCACTGCCCTGCCCGATCACCCCGCGCGCGAGATCCTTGATCACGCCCGCCACCGAGACCGCCGAAGCCGGCTCGCAGAAAATTCCTTCGCAATCGGCGAGCAGTTTCTGCGTCTTGAGGATCTCCGCATCCGTGCACTCGTTGAACCAGCCGCCCGATTCCGTCTTGGCTGCCCAGGCGAGCTTCCAGGAAACCGGATGACCGATCCGGATGGCGGTGGCCACGGTTTCTGGGTCGTCCACCATCTGCCCACGGAGAAAAGGTGCCGCGCCCGCAGCCTGGTAGCCGATCATGATCGGACGGCGCCTCGCCAGACCGCCCGTGCGGTAAGCAAAGCTGCCTTCGAGCGGCGGTGCGCTCTCGGTCGGCACACCCAGCGCTTCGCTGTAACCGATCCAGTGCGCGGAGATATTTCCGGCATTGCCGACGGGCAGCGCATGGTAATCCGGCGCATCGCCCAGCGCCTCGACGATCTCGAAGGCAATGGTCTTCTGGCCATGCAGGCGATATGGATTGATGGAATTGACGATGTTCACCGGCATGTTGCTCGCGACCTCCTGCACAAGGCGCATGCCGTCGTCGAAGTTGCCGCGGATCTGGATCACCACCGCGCCGTGCATCATGGCTTGCGAGAGCTTGCCTAGTGCGATCTTTCCTTCCGGAATCAACACGAAGCAGGTTATCCCGGCCCGGGCCGCGTACGCGGCGGCGGCGGCGGAGGTGTTGCCGGTCGAAGCACAAATGATCGCGCGAGCCCCGGCCTCGACCGCTTTGGTCACTGCCATCGTCATGCCCCGGTCCTTGAACGAGCCGGTCGGATTGAGTCCTTCGAACTTGCACAGGATGCGTACGTCGCAGCCCAGCCGCTTGGGCACATTGTGTAGCTCGATGAGCGGCGTGTTGCCCTCGTTGAGCGTGATAATCGGGCTGTGCGCGCCGACCGGCAACCGCTCGCGGTAGCGATTGATCAATCCGGTGTAGTGAGCCGCCATCGCTATTTCCCGTCCAGGGACTCGATGCGGATGCGCGTGATTTTCTCCGCGACCACGGGCAATGCTTCGATGCGCGCGATCGCGATATCGACGTTCTTCTCGCGCGTCTTGTGCGTGAGCATGATGATGTCGACCTGTTGCTCGCCCTCCGGAGGCTCGCGCTGCAACATGGCCTCGATGGAGATCGACAGATCGGCCAGTATCCGCGTGATGTCGGCCAGCACACCGGGACGGTCCAATACCCGCATCCGCAGATAGTAGGAGGTCTGCACCTGCGGCATCGGCAGAATGGGCACGTCCGACAGCCGGTCAGGCTGAAACGCAAGATGCGGAACCCGGTGCTCCGGATCGGCGGTATGCATGCGCGTGACGTCCACGAGGTCCGCCACGACCGCCGAGGCCGTAGGCTCCGCGCCTGCGCCCGCTCCGTAGTACAGCGTCGGCCCGACCGCATCGCCTTTGACGAGGATCGCGTTCATCGCCCCTTCCACGTTGGCGATCAGGCGTCGGCGCGGAATGAGGGTCGGGTGCACACGCAACTCGATACCTTCCGGCGTGCGTTTTGTAATCCCCAGCAGCTTGATGCGATAGCCGAACTCCTCGGCACAGCGGATGTCTTCCTTGGTCAGCCGCGAGATGCCCTCGGTGTAGGCCTTGTCCAGTTGCATGGGAATACCGAAGGCAAGAGCGGCCATGATGGTGAGCTTGTGCGCAGCATCCACGCCCTCGATGTCGAAGCTCGGGTCGGCTTCGGCATAACCGAGCCGTTGCGCCTCGCGCAGCACCTCCTCGAAAGCGACACCTTTGTCGCGCATTTCAGAAAGGATGAAATTGGTCGTTCCGTTGATGATGCCCGCGATCCACTCGATGCGGTTGGCGGTCAGCCCCTCGCGGAGCGCCTTGATGATCGGAATGCCGCCGGCGACTGCCGCCTCGAAGGCCACCATCACGCCTTTGCGCTGCGCTGCGCGGAAGACTTCGTTGCCGTGCCGGGCCAGCAGCGCCTTGTTGGCAGTGACAACGTGCTTGCCCTCCTCGATCGCACCCAGAACGAGTGTTCTCGCAGTGTCTGTTCCGCCAATCAGTTCAACCACGATATCGATGTCCGGATCGCGCACCAGCAGGAACGGATCGTCGGTCAGACGTACCTCCGGGCCAACCACCTGGCGCGCCTTTTCCAAGTTGCGCGCGCAGCCCATTGTGACCCGGATTTCGCGGCCGGCGCGGCGGCTGATCTCCTCGCGGTTACGACGCAATACCGTGTAGGTACCGCCGCCCACCGTTCCGATGCCGAGCAAGCCGACGTTGATCGGTTTCATGTCAGCTCCTTTTTGAATCAGCATCCGGTGATCGTAAAATCTTCACGGCAATGGGGTCGCGCCCTTTCGCGCCGAACGCGACTCGGTCCGGACAGCCTGCGGTGGGCGGTCGCTTGAGGCGCAACCGGCGCCCGGTCAGTCCGCTCAGGCGGACGACCCGGACCTCATTCTGAATCATCGCGGGATTGGCCGGCGCCAACCGGCCCGCGCTCGAGTTGCCTTCAGCCTGTGGAGACCAGGCGCGGCGGCGTCATCAAGCCGTCGCGCCGGAACATCTCCTTGATGCCGCGAACGGCCTGGCGAATCCGCGCCTCGTTTTCGATCAGCGCAAAGCGCACGTGATCGTCACCATACTCGCCAAAGCCGACTCCCGGCGACACCGCCACCCTGGCGTCGCCGAGAAGCTTCTTGGCGAATTCCAGCGAACCCATCGCCTTGTACGGCTGCGGAATCTCCGCCCACACGTACATCGAGGCCTTGGGCACTTCGACCATCCACCCGGTCTCGTGCAGTCCCTTGACCAGCACATCGCGGCGCTTCTGGTATTTCGCGCAGATCTCGGCCACGCACTCCTGCGGCCCTTCCAGCGCTGTGATCGCGGCGACCTGGATCGGGGTGAAGGTACCGTAATCATGATAGCTCTTGATGCGTCCTAGCGCGGCCACCAGATCTCGGTTTCCGACCATGAAGCCCACCCGCCACCCCGCCATGTTGTAGCTCTTGCTCATGGTGAAGAACTCCACCGCGACATCTCTTGCACCGGGCACCTGCATCAGCGAAGGCGCCTTCCAGCCGTCGAAACAGATGTCGGCGTAGGCTAGATCGTGCACCACGAGAATATCGTGCTCCCGAGCCAGCGCGACGACGCGCTCGAAGAATTCCAGTTCGACGCACTTGGCGGTCGGATTGCTCGGGAAACCGAGGATCATCATCTTCGGTTTCGGAATCGATTCGCGGATCGCCCGCTGCAATTCCTCGATGAAATCGACCCCCGGTGTCATGCGCACGGAACGGATGTCGGCTCCGGCGATCACAGCCCCGTAGATGTGAATCGGGTAGCTGGGGTTGGGCACCAGCACCGTGTCGCCGTGATCCAGCGTGGCCAGCATCAGATGCGCCAGCCCTTCCTTCGACCCGATGGTGACAATCGCTTCCGAATCGGGATCGAACTCCACCCCGAAGCGTGTCTGATACCAGTTGCAGATCGCCCGGCGCAGCCGCGGGATGCCCTTGGACACCGAATAGCCGTGAGTGTCGTTGCGCTGCGCCGCTTCAACGAGCTTCTCCACGATATGCCTGGGCGTAACTCCGTCGGGGTTGCCCATGCTCATGTCGACGATGTCCTCGCCACGTCGCCGAGCCGCTTGCTTCAGCTCGCCGGTGATGTTGAATACATAGGGTGGAAGTCGCCGGATGCGCGGGAATTCCTTCATATTTGAATCTGCCGGACCGTGGACCTAAGCCATTGAAAGCTATAATGCTACCGGAAGCGTTTGCGCGCAGCAAAAAAACCTCACGGGAAGCATTCGAGTGAAATTGCATCTGACCACCGCCGACGGTCGCAATTTCTTCACCGCCTATGGACCCGGCTACGTGAAGGTGGGCAACGTGCGCCATGAGCGCAGCATCGTGGTTCTCCCGGACCGGGTGATCGAGAACTGGAGTGCAGTTTCGGGTGAACCGCTGGACGAGACCGCGGTGGCGCTGCTGGCGAAGCTCGGCGTGGAGATCGTGTTGCTCGGAACCGGCGAGAGTCTCGCCTTTCCTGAGCCTCGCGTGCTGCGCCCGCTAGTCGAGGCCGGGATCGGCTTTGAGGTGATGGACACGCGCGCCGCCTGCCGCACGTACAACATTCTGACGGCGGAGAACCGCAAGGTCGCAGCGGCGCTGATTCTGTAGTGCGTCGGCAACATTGGCGAGGCCGGGCGGCGCGCACCGTCTTTATGGCCTCATGCCGGAAATAAGGCGCGAGGCCGACGTGCGGGCCGCGAGCCCGAGCAGCGCTCAGCCAAAGCTGCCAAAGCGCGGCCGTTCAATCATCGATTCCGGACAGGGCTCGCAGATGTGCCGCCACGCTGCGCGCCAGCGCGCTCAGTTCATAGCCGCCTTCAAGCACGGACACGATCCTTCCGCGCGCCGAGCGCAGCGCCTGCTCACGGAGGCGACACGTCACCCAGGCGTAATCGGCTTCGGTCAGATTGAGCATCGCCATGTCGTCGTCGCGATGGGCATCGAAGCCTGCCGAAACGTAGATCATCTGGGGCGCGAACCGTTCGAGCGCAGGCATCCAGATCTGCTCCACCGCTTCCCTGAACTCGCGACTGCCGCTGTAGGCGGCCAGCGGAACGTTGACCATGCGCGGCGAGCGCGCATCGGTTCCGCTGTACGGGTAGAACGGATGCTGAAAGGTCGATACCATCATTACGCGCTCGTCCCGCGCGAAGATGTCCTCGGTACCGTTGCCGTGATGTACATCGAAGTCGACGACGGCCACTCGCTCCAGGCCGTGAGCCTCGAGCGCGTGAGCCACTCCCACCGCGACATTGTTGAAGAAGCAAAACCCCATGGCGCGGCGGCGTTCGGCGTGATGTCCGGGAGGGCGCACACAGCAGAAGGCGCTCTCGGCTTGCCCGGAGATCACCAGGTCGGTGGCTGCGACCGCCGAGCCGGCCGCGCGCAGCGCCGCCTGCCAGGAGTGCGGACACATCGCCGTGTCCGGATCGAGATGCACGATGCCGTGGCGCGGAACCGAGGACTGGAGCGCGTCGTAATAGGCCGGATCATGGACTCTCAGGATCTCCTCGCGGCTGGCGAGCGGCGCGTCTCGTTCAATCAAGTGCTGGAGCAGTCCGGTAGCGAGAAGATGATCCTCGATTGCATCGAGCCTGGCCGGACTCTCCGGGTGGTGCGCGCCCATATCGTGGAGCCGGCAGTCGGCATGGCGTAGTAAAGCGGTCGGCATCGCATCGGATCTCGACGTAGGCGATGATCTTAAATCTGGCTGTATCGCCTTGTCCACGCGAGCGGTAGCGTGTACAAGCTTGGTTTCGAAGGTCGTATCGAACGCGAAGCCCCCGCGCTCAAGCGCGTGGCCTGGTCGCTGGCGCACGTCTGACCTCTGCCCTGAGGTAAACTCTCGCCACGCCGGCAACCTTTCTTCCGGCCAGCCGCCCAGGTACGCAGACCGAATGGCACGCCCGATCGAAGCCGTCGTTGCCCAGATCAGCCGCATCATCCTCGGCAAGGAGCACCAGATCCGTCTCACGCTGGCTTGTCTGCTTGCCAGAGGACATCTGCTGATCGAAGATCTTCCCGGTGTAGGCAAGACTACCCTGGCACACGCGCTGGCCAAATCGTTGGGACTGGACTTTCAGCGCATCCAGTTCACCAGCGACCTGCTCCCCGCCGACATCCTGGGCGTATCGGTGTTCGACCGCAACAGCGGGTCGTTCAAATTTCATCCGGGTCCGGTGTTTTCGCAGGTCATTCTGGCCGACGAAGTCAACCGGGCCACACCCAAAGCGCAGAGCGCGTTGCTGGAGGCGATGGAAGAGCATCAGGTAACCATCGAAGGACAGACGCGGCCGCTTCCCGAGCCCTTTTTCGTCGTGGCGACGCAGAATCCCTCGCACCAGATCGGGACGTTCCCGCTTCCGGAGTCTCAGCTCGACCGCTTCCTGATGCGGATTCATCTCGGTTATCCGGATGCCAGCGCCGAGCGCGCGTTGCTGGAGGGTCGTGAACGGCGCGACATGATCGTGGATCTCGCGCCCGTGATCACGCCGCAGGAACTGGTTCCGTTACAGCGGCGGGTGCGCGAAATTTTCACGGCTCCGGCCCTGCTCGACTACCTTCAGGCGCTGATCGCGTACACGCGCCGTTCGGCCGATTTCGTCACCGGCTTGAGCCCGCGCGCCGGCCTGTACCTGCTCAACGCGGCGCGCGCTTGGGCCTTCATGGACGGTCGCCGCGAAGTCATTCCGGAAGACCTTCAGGCGGTGCTGCCCAGCGTGGTGGGGCACCGGCTGCATCCGGTGAACGGATATGCCTCGCTGTCGGGCATGGACCTGACGCAACGCCTGCTCGAAGAGGTGGCGATCCCCTGATGGCAGCGGATACCTCGGCCGCGCGCGATTGTCGCAGGCTGGGAAAGCGAGGATTGCCGCTGCGGTCGCGCTGCTCGGCAGACGCGCTTGTAATGCGATGCGCCTGAGCCGCATGCCGCCATCGGGTTTTGCCTCGGGTTCTCGTTCTGCGCTGGCATTGCGCGAGCGCATCGGAGACTGGATTTCTCCGCCAAGAGGCCCGGAATCGGGTCCGGTCGAGCTAACCCAGCGGCGCGTGTACATCCTTCCCACTGGCACCGGAGTGCTGTTCGCCGGGACGCTCGTGCTGATGCTGATCGGTTCGATCAATTACAACCTGAGCCTTGGTTACGGCCTGACGTTTCTGTTGGCGGGGACGGGCGTCGTGACGATGTTGCATACTTGGCGCAATCTTGCCCATGTGCAGCTGCGCCCCGGCAAGTCCATGCCGGTGTTTGCCGGTGATCGGGCGCGCTTCGTCGTGTTCGTGTCGGATCCCGGACGACTGACCCGCATCGGCCTGGCGGTGCAGTTTGCCGGACAGCAAGCCGCTTTCTTCGACCTGCCGGCCGCTGGCGAAACCGCGGTGAGAATTCGATTGCCCGTCACTCGCCGCGGCGTGTACCGGCCGGGACGGTTCCGGATTTTCACGACCTATCCGCTGGGCCTGTTCTACGCGTGGGCCAACGTCGAGCTCGACCTGTTCTGCCTGGTCTATCCAGCACCGGAGGCTGGCGTGGTGCCCCTGCCCGAAGAGCGGGCCGGCGCGGGGCAGGGGGTCGTCAGCACAAGAGGTGAAGAGGACTTCGCCGGATTGCGGCCTTACCACATCGGCGACTCGACGCGCCGCATCGCCTGGAAGGCCGTGGCACGCAGCGGCATCTTCGTCACCAAGCAGTTCGCGGGATCCGCGGGTGCCGATTTGTGGCTCGACTTGGCCGACACGCCAGCCAGCCTCGGACTCGAAGCGCGTCTGTCGCGGCTGGCGCGCTGGGTGATCGACGCCGATGCCTGTGGCGCGCGCTACGGCTTGCGCCTTGCCGGCAAGGAAATCGATCTCGGTGCGGGCGAAGGGCATCGCGCGCACTGCTTGGGCGCGCTCGCGCTGTTTCAGAGCAGCGAACGGGAATGACGACGACGGCTGCGCTGGGTCCGCGCAACCTTGCGGCGATC
Organism: Burkholderiales bacterium; assembly: GCA_035560005.1. Lineage (NCBI taxonomy): Bacteria > Pseudomonadati > Pseudomonadota > Betaproteobacteria > Burkholderiales > Burkholderiales bacterium. The sequence continues at coordinate 15,527 of DATMAN010000057.1, forward strand.
GTGATCTCGGTGGCGGTGGTCATGGCACCGCACGCGGCCCGCTCGCCGCTCTGGACCAGCGGCTTGTGTTGCCTAGCACTGGGGCTGCGGGTCTATCTCGGGTGGCGGCGCAAAGCAGCTCCCCGCCGCTGGATCGTCTTGGCGCTCGCGGCGGCGGGCGCGATCGGCGTGATCCTGTCCTACCGCACTCTGCTCGGGCGCGACTCGGGCGTGACTCTGCTGTTGGTGATGGCTGCGCTGAAGGTCCTTGAAATGCAGCACCCCCGCGACGTCACGGTGGTGATCGTGTTGAGCTATTTTCTTTCCATCACGAATTTCTTCTACACGCAAAGTATCCCTACAGCGCTCTACACGCTTGCCGCGGTGTGGCTGGTGACCGCGATGGTGGTAAGCCTGCAGCACCGGGCAGCGCCCGCGCGCCTGGCGTTCGTGGCACGCACCAGCGGCGTGCTGCTGCTCCAGGCGACGCCCCTGATGCTGCTGCTCTTCATCCTGTTTCCGCGAGTACAGGGGCCGCTGTGGGGGTTGCCGCAGATTCAAAGCGCAGCGCGCAGCGGGCTGTCGGACACGATGTCGCCCGGTACCATCGCCGATCTTTCGCTGTCCGACGAGATTGCGTTTCGCGCCGAATTCCTGACTCCGCCGCCCAACCCGCAGCAACTGTACTGGCGCGGCCCGGTCATGTGGGACTACGACGGCCGCACCTGGCGCACGGGGCTGCCGACTTCCCTGTCGTCTCCGCCCCACGAGAAGCGTTCCGCGCCAATCAGCTATGCGGTGACGCTGGAACCGCACCAGGAACGCTGGCTCTTTCTGATCGATCTGCCGTCTGGGCTGCCCCCGCGCAGCCTGCTCACGCGCGACTATCAGGTGCTGTCCTTTCGCCCGGTGCGCGAGCGCATCCGCTACGAGGCACAATCGGTGCTCGCCTACCGGATCGGTGCAGAGACGCTGCAGGGCGAGTTGCAGCGCGCGCTGAGTCTGCCCGACCAAGCAGCGCCCGAGGCGCGGGCGCTGGCGCGCGGCTGGCGTGCGGAAAGCAGCGACCCGCGAGCGCTCGTCGAACGCGCGCTGCAGATGTTCCGCGATCAGCCCTTCGTCTACACCTTGGCGCCACCTGAGCTGACGAAGGATCCGGTCGATCAGTTTCTGTTCGAGACGCGGCGTGGGTTCTGCGAGCACTACGCGTCGAGTTTCACGGTGCTGATGCGCGCCGCCGGGGTCCCGGCGCGCGTGGTGACCGGCTATCTCGGCGGAGAACTCAATCCGCTGGATGGCTACCTAGTCGTGCGCCAGTCGGAGGCTCACGCTTGGAGTGAAGTGTGGATTCCCGATGAAGGATGGGTGCGCGTCGATCCGACCGCGGCGGTCTCTCCCCTGCGAATCCAGCAAGGGCTGGCCACGGCCGTGCCGGCCGGCGATCCGTTGCCGCTGTTCAAGCGGGTGCGTGCGGAGTGGCTGCGCAAGGTGCGCCACACCTGGGATGCGGTCGGAAACAGCTGGAACCAGTGGGTACTCGGCTACAGCCCGGAGCGCCAGAACCGGTTGCTGACCACTATCGGATTCCCCGACGTGACCTGGCGCGATCTGATTGTCGCGCTCAGCGCGACGACTGGCGCTGTTGTTCTGGCCTTTATGCTGGTCATGTTCCGGCGCTTGCGCACCGGACGCAGGGATCCGGTCCAGCGGCTCTGGCTGCGGTTCTGCGAACTCATGGCGGCGCGCGGGCTGCCGCGCGGGCCGGCCGAGGGGCCGCGCGATTTCGCGCAGCGTCTTGCTGGGTCGCTGCCGCATTTGCGCGAGCGGATCGAGCAGATCGCGGCGCTGTATATCACGCTGCGCTACGGGCGCGAGCCGGACTCCGGTCAGCTCGCCCGCCTGCGCGGTCTCATCGGCGCACTGGGTTAAATCCGCACTTTGCTGCAGCAAGCGGGCCGCCGCGCGCCGCCAACCGATCCGCCCTAGAGCAGCGTTTCGCGCGACATGCCCGCGCGGCGCAGGATCTTGCGCAGCGAAGCGAGCGCCTCGATCTGAATCTGGCGTACCCGCTCGCGGGTCAGGTTAAGGTTGCGTGCCAGCTGCTCCAGGGTCTGGATGTCGGAGCCATTCAGGCCATAGCGGCGCTCGATCACGTTGCGGTGGCGCTCGGAGAGCTGCGACAGCCATTGGCGCACGTAGCCGGCGATCTCTGCGGCCTCCAGCCGGACTTCCGGCGCTGGCGTGGTCTCGTCGGCGATAGACTCGCCGATCGAGAGCATGGGATCAATTTCCAGCGGCGCATCGAGCGAGGTCATGCGCTCGTTGAGCGCGAGCAGCCGCCGTACGTCCTCCACGGTATATCCGAGCAGATGCGCCACGTCCTCGGGCGAAGGTTCGCGCTCGGAGTGGGTTTCGAGATGGCGCATCGCGCGCAGCACGGTGTTGAGTTCCTTGATCACGTGCACCGGCAGGCGGATGGTGCGCGATTGATACATGATCGCCCGTTCGATCGACTGCCTGATCCACCAGGTCGCATACGTGGAAAAGCGGAATCCGCGGTCCGGGTCGAACTTCTCCAGCGCATGGATCAGGCCGAGATTGCCTTCCTCGATGAGATCGAGGAGCTGCAGTCCTCGGCCGCTGTAGTGCTTGGCGATGTTGACCACCAGCCGCAGGTTGTGTTCGATCATCTTCTGCCGGGCCAGGAAGTCGCCCTGCTTCGCCAGCCTGGCATAGGTTTGTTCTTGATGTGCGGTCAGCAGCTCGTTCTGACCGATGTCGTTGAAATAGAGCTGGGTGACGTCGCTCAACAGGTCGGCATTGAGGAAATCGTCGCCGCTGTTGTCCTCGGACGGCGCCGATGGCTCGCTTTCTTCTTCCTGCGCCGGCAGGTATTCCTCGTTCATGAACTCTTTTCGGGCAAGTATTTCAGCGGATCGATGGGCTTGCCCAGCCGTCTGATCTCGAAATGCAAGCCCACCCGGTCGCTGTCGCTGTCGCCCATCTCTGCAATCTTCTGCCCCTGCGCAACCGTCTGCCCTTCCCTCACTAGCAGCTGGCTGTTGTGCGCATACACGCTCAAGTAGCTTGCGTTGTGCTTGATGATGATAAGTTTGCCGTACCCCCGCAGTCCACTGCCGCTGTAGACGACCCTGCCCGGAGCGCTTGCCAGCACCGGCTGCCCGATGGCACCGTCGATGCCGATGCCCTTGAAGTTCGGTCCTTCGCCGAACCCGTACAGCAGGCGGCCGTTGGTCGGCCATTCCCAGGTAAGCCGCTCGTCCGCAAGGTCGCTCATGCCGGCTTGTACAGATCTTGGGGCGCTTGCCGCCGGTTTCGGCGCCGCCGCCGCGGGTGGTGGCGAAGGCGGTGCCGCCGCGGTAGTCGGCGTGCGTCTGTGCACGGCGCTGCCGTACTGAGTAAGTTCGGCCAGCGCCTGCTCCGAGTAAGCCATGCGCCTGGCTTTAGGTTCGGTCAACGTAGGCACTGGCGGCGGTGCGGGCACCTTGGCGGGCGCGATCGTCGCGGGCGGCAGCGCAACCGGCTCGGGCGTCGCCAGGACGGCGGAATCGCCCGGAGGAAACAGCCGCAGGCGCTGGCCGACCTGAATGTAGGCAGGATCGGAGAGATCGTTCCAGGCGGCGAGATCGCGGTAATCGTGGCCATGGTCCAGCGCGATGCTGTAGAGCGTGTCGCCGCGCTTGACCGCGTAGTATTCAGGCCGCCAGTCGCCCTCGCGATACGGACGAATGGCCGGCGCATCGGCCTCCACCTCCTTTGGCGCCGAGGTCGGTGCCGCGGCGCGAACCGCAGGCGCCGGTTCCGGCGCTCCTACAGGTGCGGCCACCGGAGACCCGACCGGCTTGTCGAGGGAAGCGGTCGGCTTCGGTGGGAAGTCGCGCGCGGGCAGCGGTGGTCTGGGTGGCTCTACCGCTTTTGCTGCGCTAGCCGTCGTTGAAGGCGCCGGCGCGGGCCCGGCAGAGGGCATGGATGGCCCTGATGCGCTGCCCGTGCCACTGGGCGAGCGATCGATGATCGGTGCCGGCACATCGGTTGAGGCGCACCCTGCCAGGACCGCAAGGCCGCAGAGCGCTATCCCGATACGTATCATGCCGATACTCCACCCAGCAGCGGAACGAACTTCACCTCATCCAGCGTAGACTGCTCCACCCCAGCCGCGGTGCGGGCAATCAGCATCAGTCTTTGTTCGCGCGTGCCGAGCGGCAGAACCAGACGGCCGCCCTCCGCGAGCTGTTCGGTGAGCGCTTCGGGAACGTGGCTGGCCGCCGCGGACATGATGATCGCGTCGAAAGGCGCTGCTTCCTTCAGTCCCCGGTGGCCGTCGGTGTGTTTCAGTCTGACGTTACGGCAATTCAGCTCGCGGAGGCGCGTCCGCGCCTTGGCGATAAGGCCCGCGATGCGCTCGACAGAATAGACTTCCCGTGCCAACCGCGACAGGATCGCGGCCTGGTAGCCGCACCCGGTGCCGATCTCCAGTACACGCCCGAGTGGACGTCCGGCGCGGGCCAACTCGCACATGCGCGCCACGGTAAACGGGTGAGAAATGGTCTGGCCGAAGCCGATCGGAAGTGCGACATCGTCGTAGGCACGACTCGCGAGGGCTTCATCCACGAAGATGTGGCGCGGCACGTCGGACATCGCGCCGAGCACGACTTCGTCGCGAATCCCCTCCGTGCGCAACCGTTCGACCATGCGCAGGCGAGTGCGCTGCGAAGTCATCCCGATCCCGGACAGACGCGAGCTCATGGCACCAGCGCCGTCTCGCTTTGCGTGGCCTGTAGCCATTGCCGCACAGCGTCCAGACTGGCGTACTGCGTCAGATCGATCTGCAGCGGCGTGATCGACACCCGGCTCTCGGCGAGCGCGTGAAAGTCCGTGCCCTGCCCCGCATCCTGCGCATCGCCCGCCGCGCCGATCCAGTACACCGTTTCTCCACGCGGGTTCTTGGCCCTGATGACGCCCTCGGCTTTGTGGCGCCTGCCCAAGCGGGTAACCTCCACTCCGCGCAGGGCTTCGACAGGAACATCGGGAACATTCACGTTGAGCAGCACGGGGGTGGGGATCGGGTGCTGCCGAAAGCGTCGAATCAGGTCGCACGCTACGCGCGCCGCGCTCGCGTAGTTGCCGCCCTGCTTGCTGGCCAGGGATATAGCGAGTGAGGGGATACCGAGAAGAAAGCCTTCAGTCGCGGCCGCCACGGTCCCGGAGTAGATCGTGTCGTCTCCCATGTTCGCACCGTGATTGATGCCGGAGATCACCATGTCGGGGGGCGCTTCCAGCATTCCGGTCACGGCCAGGTGTACGCAGTCGGTGGGCGTGCCGTTGACATAGTAGAAGCCGGTATGGGCGCGCTTGACCTGCAGCGGGCGGTCGAGCGTGAGCGAATTACTGGCACCGCTGCGGTCGCGTTCCGGAGCGACGACCACGACATCAGCGAGCTTGGACACGGCTTCGGCCAGGATGGCGAGGCCTGGCGCGAAATACCCGTCATCATTGCTCAGCAAGATTCGCATGTCGGGGAGGTGCGGAAGATGCGAGATCGAATGACGGAACCGGAAAGATCTCCTTCCACCCGTCCACTCTGTTCAGGTATTGGCTTCCTCGTGTTTGCGCCGGAGGACTGGTCGGGGCGGCGAGATTCGAACTCGCGACCACCTGCACCCCATGCAGGTACGCTACCAGGCTGCGCTACGCCCCGTGACGGCTTGCGATTATATCAGCCGCAGTCCAGCGTTCGCGCGCAGGGTGCTCAGCTGCCCAGCAGCTCGATCACGCTCTGGATTTCCTTGCGCAGCTGCGCGGGTGAGAGCTTCAGGGAAGCGCCCGGCTTGTCGTCGCCGGCGCTCTGGTCGAGCCGCGCGCGCGCGCCGCTGATGGTGAAACCCTGCTCATAGAGCAACTCGCGGATCCTGCGGATGAGCAGCACTTCGTGATGCTGATAGTAACGGCGGTTGCCGCGCCGCTTGACCGGCTTGAGCTGCGTGAATTCCTGCTCCCAGTAACGGAGAACATGGGGCTTGACGCCGCACAACTCGCTGACTTCACCAATGGTGAAGTAGCGCTTGGCCGGGATCGGCGGCAGCTGCGTCTTACGGCTGCTGCTGTTGCTGTGACTGCTGCTGGTGCTGCTCTCCATGGTAATTCTTCTCTACCATCGCCTTGAGTTTCTGGCTGGCATGAAACGTCACGACGCGCCGCGCCGTGATCGGAATTTCCTCCCCGGTCTTGGGGTTGCGTCCGGGGCGCTGCGGTTTGTCCCTCAGTTGAAAATTGCCAAAGCCGGACAGCTTGACGCCTTCTCCGCGCTCCAGCGCCTGGCGCACCTCCTCGAAGAAGGATTCAACCATGTCTTTGGCTTCGCGCTTGTTCAGCCCGACCTTTTCAAATAGAAGATCGGCCAAGTCGGCTTTGGTGAGCGTCATGGTTTCCCCTTAATGCCTGAGCTTTGCTCCGTATTGTTGCTCCAGGACTTCAAGTAGACCCGCAACCGCGGCGTCCACCTCCGCGTCGGTGAGAGTTTTTTGAGTATCTTGCAATAACACCCGGAAAGCAAGACTTTTTTTCCCTGGACCGACACCTTTCCCGCGGTACATGTCGAACAGCGAAATGCTCTCTACGATCGCTGTTCTGCGCGCCTGCATGGCATCCAGAAGAGCCTGGACCGGGTAGCGCTCATCCACCTCCACTGCGAGATCGCGGCGCACCGGAGGGAACTTGGAGACTTCCCGGTAACGCGGAACCGGCTGATGTTGCGCCGCCTCAGCTTCGACCTCGAAGACCACCGCGGGCGCGGGAAGCTCGTACTTCTGGACCCAACGGGGATGAAGTTCCCCGATCCATCCGGCGGCATGTCCATCGAGCAGCACGCGCGCGCAACGCCCCGGATGAAACGCCGGATGGGTCCCAGACTCGAAGCGTGCTTTTCGCGGCGCCAACATCGCTTCCAGGTCCGCCTTGACGTCGTAAAAATCGACCGGCCGCTCCGCCTCGCCCCATTGCGCCTCCAGCGCGGGACCCAGAGCCGCCGCCGCCACCCGCAGCGGCTGGCGCAGTCCCGCGACCTTCAACGGCCCGTCGCCGCTTCCAGGATCCCGAAGGAACACGCGCCCGATTTCGAAGATCCTGACGCGCGGCAGCTTGCGCGCCACGTTGTATCGGAGCGCATTGACCAGGGATCCGATCAGGGATGAGCGCATGACCGACAGCTGGCTGGCGATCGGGTTGAGGACCCTGATCGGATGGTCCTCGCCGGCAAAATCGCGTTCCCACTGCGCATCGACGAAGCTGAAATTGATGACTTCCTGGTAGTCGCATGCCGCCAGGCGCTCGCGCAAGGCGTGCAGGGGCAGCTGCGCCTCCGCCGTGGCGCGCATGCGTGCCTGGCCTCGCGGGGGTTGTGCCGGGATCCGTTCAAAGCCGTAGACGCGCGCGATCTCTTCGATGAGATCCTCCTCGATTTCCAGATCAAAACGGTAGGATGGCGGGGTCACCGCAAACACGTCGTCCTGGACCGTGAATGGCAGCGAAAGCCGCTCGAAGATGTCAGCCGCCTCCTGGCGCGAGACCGCTATGCCGAGCACCTTTCGGGCGCGCTCCAGCCGCATGCGCACTGGCAGCCGTTCAGGCAGGCTAGCGACCTGATCAACGACCGGCCCGGGCTCTCCTCCGCAGATCTCCAGGATCAGCCGCGTGGCCCGCTCGATTCCGTCGACGTTGCTGCGGAAATCCACACCGCGCTCAAAGCGGTGCGAGGCGTCGCTTGCCAGGTTCCAGCGCCGCGCGCGACCGGCGATCGCCGCAGGGTAAAAGAACGCCGCCTCGAGGAATACGTGCACGGTATCCAGATCCGCCTTGGTGGACTCACCGCCCATGATTCCGGCCAGGCCGATCACCCCGGAGGAGTCGGCGATGCAGAGCACCGACTCGTCGAGCTCCACCTCCTGCTCGTTGAGCAACCGCACCCGCTCGCCGCGCTGCCCGAAGCGTACGTCGATCGGTCCCTCGAGCTTATCCAGGTCGTAGACGTGCAAGGGCCGGCCCAGCTCCAGCATGACGTAGTTGGTGACGTCCACCAAGGCCGAAATGCTGCGCTGACCGGCTCGCTCCAAGCGCTGCCGCATCCAGATTGGCGTCGCGGCCCGGGCATTGACGTTGCGGATGACGCGTCCGGTGAAACGGCCGCAGCCTTGCGGATGGGTGATGCGTACCGGATGCGCCCAGTGGCCAACAGCCGGCACCGGCGAGATCACCGGCGGCGCGAGCCTGCAGCGGCTCAGCGCCGCCAGCTCGCGCGCCACTCCCAGCACGCTCAGGCAATCGGCGCGATTGGGCGTTAGCTTGATGGTGAGCACGCGGTCGTCCAGCACCAGCACCTCACGCAGGTTTCGCCCTACCGGAGCCTCTTCGGGCAGTTCGAGCAAGCCCGCATGATCTTCCGACAGCCCCAGCTCGCGGGCCGAACACAGCATCCCGGTGCTTTCCAGACCACGGACTTTGGTGGTCTCGATCCGGATCGGCTGGCCCCCTGCGCCCGGCAGTAGAGCGCCCACCACCGCCAAGGGCGCCTTCATTCCCGGCCGGACGTTTGGCGCCCCGCACACCACCGTCACGCAGCGAACGCCGTCATCGACTTGGCACACCGTCAGCTTGTCGGCGTTCGGGTGCTTGTCGACCGAGACGACTTTCGCCACGACTACGCCCGAGAAGTCAGGCGCAACCGGCTCGATCGATTCCACCTCGAGGCCCGACATCGTGAGCAGATGCGCGACCTGCGCAGTCGAGAGCGGCGGATCGACCATGCTTCGCAGCCAGCTTTCAGGTACCTGCATGGTCAGCTAAACTGCCTGAGAAACCTCAAGTCGCCATCGAAGAACAAACGCAGATCGTCGATGCCGTAGCGCAGCATGGTCAAGCGCTCCAACCCCGAACCGAACGCAAAGCCGATGTAGCGCTCCGGATCCAGCCCGAAGTTACGCACGACGTTTGGATGGACCTGGCCAGCGCCCGAGATTTCCAGCCAGCGCCCTTCCAGAGGTCCGCTGTCGAACCGCATGTCGATCTCCGCCGAGGGTTCGGTGAACGGGAAGTACGACGGCCGGAAGCGCACGTCGAGCCCATCGGTCTCGAAGAACCGATGCAGGAAATCGGTGTACACGCCCTTCAGGTCGGCAAAGCTGATGTCTTCATCGATCCACAGGCCCTCGACCTGGTGGAACATCGGCGAATGGGTGGCGTCGGAATCGACCCGGTAGGTGCGTCCTGGCGCGATCACCTTGATCGGTGGAGAATGCATCCGCGCGTAACGCACCTGCATCGGGCTGGTGTGCGTGCGGAGCAGTAGCGGCCTGCCGTCCGCGTCCATGCAGTCGACATAGAAGGTGTCGTGCATCGAGCGCGCAGGATGATTCTCCGGCTGGTTCAGGGCGGTGAAGTTGTACCAGTCGCTCTCGATCTCCGGGCCATCCGCTACATCGAAGCCGATGGAACCGAATATCTGCTCGATGCGCTGCCAGGTGCGCATGACGGGATGGATGCCGCCTCGGCTGCGCCCGCGCCCGGGAAGCGTCACGTCCAGGGACTCCTCGGCCAGCCGTCGCGACAGCTGTGCGGCCTGGATCGCCTCGCGCCGTGCCGCGAGCAGCCGCTCGACCGCTTCCTTCGCCTGATTGATGCGCGCTCCTGCCTCTGGGCGCTGCGCTGCTGGCAATTTGCCCAGACTCTTGAGAAGCCCGGTGATCACGCCGCTCCGACCCAGGTAGCGCGCCTTGGCCTGCTCTAGCTCAGCTGGCTCGTCGATCGCCTCGAACGCGGCACGCGCTTCGGCAACGATATCCTCGAGATTCTCCATGGTGTAACAAAAAAGGAGGCTCGCGAGCCTCCTTCCCGGTCTGACTCGCGGTTCAGCCGCCCAGACTCGCCTTTGCTTGCAGTGCAAGCTTCTCGAAAGCGACCTTATCGGCCACGGCGAGGTCGGCGAGCACCTTGCGGTCCACGTCGATCGCGGCCTTCCTCAGCCCGTTCATGAGCCTGCTGTATGACAGTCCAAGCTCGCGCGCTGCCGCGTTGATCCGCACAATCCACAACGCCCGGAATACCCGCTTCTTCGCGCGCCGGTCCCGATACGCATACTGGCCTGCCTTGATCACCGCCTGCTTGGCAACCTTGAACGTGCGGCTGCGCCGACCCCTGAAGCCCTTGGCCTGTTCCAGCACGCGCTTGTGACGCGCACGGGTCGTTACCCCTCGTTTGACTCTTGGCATGGCTGTCCCTCGCTACGCGTACGGCAGCATCGCGCGCACGGCGCGCCGGTCGCCGGCAAACACTTCGGTTGTCCCGCGCAGCCGGCGCTTGCGCTTGGTGGGTTTCTTCGTGAGGATGTGACGTAGATTGGCCTGAGCGCGCTTGATGCGCCCGCTTCCCGTAATCTTGAAGCGCTTGGCCGCGCCACTCTTGGTCTTCAATTTCGGCATAGCAACTGACTCCTGTTCTGGCCTGGCGCCGGGTGGCCTTGCGGCGCTTGCGTTACCCGGACACCACTTCTGAAGGGCGGTCAACCGTTCGCCGCGAATCGCCCCGCCCATTGCTGCGAATCGCCCCGCAACTAGCAACTACTTGTGCTTCTTGGGCGCCAGCACCATGACCAGCTGCCGGCCCTCCAGCTTGGGAAACTGTTCCACCTGCCCATAGGGTTCCAGGTCCGCCTTGACGCGCTCGAGGAGCTTGATCCCGAACTCCTGGTGCGCCATCTCGCGCCCGCGAAAGCGCAGCGTGACCTTAGCCTTGTCGCCCTCGCCCAGGAATCGGATCAGGTTGCGCAGCTTGATCTGGTAGTCACCTTCGTCGGTTCCAGGCCGGAACTTGATTTCCTTGACCTGGATCTGCTTCTGCTTGAGCTTCGCCTCGTGCCGCTTCTTGGCCTCGGTGTACTTGTACTTGCCGTAGTCCATCAGCCGGCATACCGGCGGCTTCGCGGTCGGCGCGATTTCCACCAAATCGACCTCGTGCTGCTCGGCAAGCTGCAGCGCCTTTTCGATCGGGACGATGCCGACCTGCTCACCGTCCTTGCCGATCAGCCGGACTTCCGGCGCCGTAATCTCTTGGTTGATTCGGACTTCTCTTTCCTGAGCTATAGGCAGGTCTCCTTAGTACCAAAAAAAAATTACGCCGCGCCGCCCGGGAGCTCGGATTTCAGCCGCGTGATGAAATCAGCCAGCGGCATCTGCCCGAGATCGTCACCCCCCCGAGTGCGCACGGCGACCGTGTGCGCTGCCATCTCCTTGTCGCCCACGATGAGCTGGTATGGCAGCTTCTGCAAACTATGTTCCCGAATCTTATAGGTTATTTTCTCGTTCCTCAAGTCGGCAAAAACCCTGAGGCCGGCTTTGACGAGGGCCGCGGCAACTTCCTGCGCATACGCTGTCTGGTGTTCGGAGATGTTCATGACGACCACTTGCTGGGGAGCGAGCCAGAGTGGCAGCGCCCCCGCGTAGTGCTCGAGAAGAATACCGATGAATCGCTCCAGCGAGCCCACGATGGCGCGATGAAGCATGACCGGCACCTTCCGCGTGTTGTCTTCATCGACGAACTCGGCTCCGAGCCGGCCGGGCATCATGAAATCGACCTGGATCGTTCCGCACTGCCAGGCCCTGCCGATGCTGTCCTTCAGTTGGTACTCGATCTTCGGTCCATAGAACGCACCTTCACCCGGCAGCTCCTGCCACTGTACACCGCAGCTTCCAAGTGCTTGGCGTAGAGCGCTTTCTGCCTGGTCCCATACCGCATCGGAGCCGAGCCGCCTTTCGGGGCGCAGCGCCAGCTTGATCGTGACGTCGCTGAAGCCGAAATCGGCGTAGACCTTCAGCGCCAGCCGGTGAAAGGCCACCACTTCTGACTCGATCTGCGCCGGCGTGCAGAAGATATGACCGTCGTCCTGCGTGAAGGCCCGCACTCGCATGATGCCGTGCAGTGCGCCAGAGGGCTCGTTGCGGTGGCAGCTTCCGAATTCTCCATAGCGCAACGGCAGATCCCGGTAGCTGCGCAATCCGCTGTTGAAGATCTGGACGTGGCCAGGGCAGTTCATCGGTTTGATGGCGTATTCCCGGTTTTCCGACGAGGTGAAGAACATGTTCTCGCGGAAATTGTCCCAATGTCCCGAGCGCTGCCAGAGCGACACATCGAGAATCTGCGGGCAGCGTACTTCCTGATATCCGTTGTCGCGGTAGACGGCGCGCATGTACTGCTCGACCTGCTGCCAGATGGTCCAGCCCTTGGGGTGCCAGAACACCATTCCCGGCGCTTCGTCCTGGGTGTGGAACAGGTCCAGTTGCCGGCCCAGCTTGCGGTGGTCGCGTTTCTCGGCCTCCTCGAGTCTGAACAGGTAGGCGTCGAGATCCTCTTTTCTGGCCCAGGCGGTACCGTAGATCCGTTGCAGCATTTCGTTGCGCGAATCGCCGCGCCAGTAGGCTCCGGCCACCTTAAGCAGCTTGAAAGTCTTCAGCTTGCCGGTGGAAGGCACATGCGGTCCGCGACACAGATCGACGAAACCGCCCTGCCCGTAGAGCGAGATCGGCTCGCCCTCCGGAATGGCCTCGACGATCTGCGCCTTGTAGTGCTCACCCTGCTTTCTGAACAGCTCGATTGCCGCCCTGCGATCGATGACCTGACGCTCGATCCGGTAGTCGCGCCTGGCGATCTCGGCCATTCTTTTCTCGATCGCCGCGAGATCCTCGGGTGTGAACGGCCGCCGGTACGCAAAATCGTAGTAGAAACCGTCCTCGATGACCGGACCGATCGTGACCTGCGCATCGGGAAACAGCTCCTTCACCGCATGAGCCAGCAGGTGTGCCGTGGAGTGGCGGATGATCTCGAGACCGTCTTTTTCATCCGCGGTGACGATCGCCACTTCGGCGTCGCGGTCCACCACGAAGGCGGTGTCGACCAGCTTGCCGTCCACCCGCCCTGCTACAGCGGCACGTGCCAGTCCCGGGCCGATCGCGGCCGCGATCGCTTCCACTGTCATCGGCTTATCGAACGACTTTACCGAGCCGTCGGGGAGGCGAACATTGGGCATTGCTCTTCAAGTTGTGTCGAATCCAAAAAAAAAGTGCGGCAGAGCCGCACTTTCTTCTGAGGCAGAAAAACCGGCTCATCCGCCCTGTCGGCCGTTGGTCGTGAGCGCTTTCAAGAAGGCCATCTACTCTGCCCCGCAGTCCTGGTAGGCGCGATTGGACTCGAACCAACGACCCCCACCATGTCAAGGTGATGCTCTAACCAGCTGAGCTACGCGCCTTTGGAGCGGCCGATTCTAGCCGAATCGGCTCTCCGCTTCAAACCAGGCCGCGTGCTAGCGTCGCTGCGCGCCGTTTACGCCTGGCAGCGCGCGGATCTGCTTCAGCAGCAACTCCAGCTGTGTCACGCCTTCGACTTCCAGCGTCAACAGCAGGCGTGCGGAGAGATCGCGTACCTGGGAGTTGCTGGACAGTACCCGCACCTTTTCCCGCGACATTATGTCGAGCACGTCGCGCATGAGATTCGGATGGCCACTACCGAGTACCTCCACGTCCACCGCGAAGCGCGTGGACGAATCGCGCCGTCCCCATTGCGCGGCAATGAGCCGTTCCGCCGGCAGCTGCGCCACGTTGCTGCAGGCGACTCGATGGACCGTCACGCCGCGCCCACGGGTGACGAAGCCGATGATCGGATCGGGCGGCGCAGGCTTGCAGCAGCGCGCCAGTTGCGTGAGCAGCTTGTCTACCCCCACCAGCAGGATGCCAGAGGCAGGCTGCCGCGCCGGGAGTCCCGCCAGCGGCATCACTTGTGCCGCTGGGGCTACTGCGGCCCCCGGGCTCTTTAGCGCGTTCTGCAGGCTGCGCGCGCTGATCTCGCCGCGCGACTGGGCGAGAAACAGTTCCTCCACGCTGCCAAATTTCAGCGCCGCTGCCAGTTCCTCCAGTCCCGTGTGGATGCGCCCGAGGCGGGCCAGCTCCTTCTCGAGCGCAATGCGCCCTGCGGCCAACGCTTGTGCATGCTCGCGGCTGTTGAACCACTGGCGCACCTTTGCCCGCGCTCTGCCGCTGCGGATGAAGCCCAGCTCGGGATTGAGCCAGTCGCGCGATGGCCCCCCTTCCTTGGCGGCCACAATCTCGACCACTTCTCCGTTGGACAACTGGTAGTGCAGTGGGACCATCTGGCCGTTGACTTTGGCGCCGCGGCAGCGGTGTCCCAGCTCGGTGTGCACGTGGTAGGCGAAATCGATCGGCGTGGCGCCTTTCGGCAGATCGATCACGCGTCCCGCCGGCGTAAGCACGTAGACCGAGTCTTCGAACAGCTCGGTCTTGAACGACTCCGCCAGTTCCCCGGCATCGGACAGTTCCTCGCGCCAGTCGAGAATCCTGCGCAGCCACGACAGCCTGCGGTCGAAGCGCGCGTCGACGCCGGCCGATTCCTTGTAGCGCCAGTGCGCCGCCACGCCCAGCTCGGCGTGCTGATGCATCTCGTGCGTCCGGATCTGCACCTCCAGAATCTTGTCCTCCGGACCGACTACAGCGGTGTGCAGCGAGCGGTAATCGTTGGCTTTGGGCTTCGCGATGTAGTCGTCAAACTCTCCCGGCACGGGGCTCCACAGGTTGTGCACGATGCCCAGCGCGGTGTAGCAGTCCTTGACGTCGTCGACCAGCACGCGTACGGCACGCACGTCGGAGAGCTGGTCCAGCGCCACACCCTTGCGCATCATCTTCTTGTAGATGCTGAAGATGTGTTTCGGTCGCCCGCTCACCTCGGCCGCGATGCCCCCAGCGGCTAGCTGTTCGCGCAGGACCCGGATGACGCGCGTGATATAGGCTTCCCGATCGGCCCGCTTCTCGTCGAGCCCGCGCGCGATACTTTTGTAAGTCTCGGGCTCTTGACAGCGGAACGCCAGGTCTTCCAGCTCCCATTTGAGCTGCCACACGCCCAAGCGATTGGCCAGCGGCGCAAGCAGCTCGAAGGTATCCTGCGCCGCTTGCGCCCGCTGGTATGCGTCCGCGTGCACCGCGACGTAACGCAGGGTCTGCACCTGATCTGCGAGCTTGATCAGCACGACGCGGATGTCCTGCACCATGGCAAGCAGCATCTTGCGCAACGCCTCCAGTTGCGCGGACTTGTCCGCGGAGCGTGCCAAGGCATCGGCTCTGCCGCGCAGAGCCTGAATCGGCGCCATGCTGTGGACACCTTGGACCAGAACGACGACCGGCTGGCCGAGGCGCCTGGCGAGCGCCTCGCGGGTCGCGGGATCCGCAAGCTCGGCGCCCAGCAGCAACGCCGCGGCGAGCGCTTCGCCGTCCATGCGCAGGACACCCAGCGCGCTCGCCGTGCCGCGCGCATGGTCGAGCCAGGACTCACCGCAGGGATGGATGCGGCCGGCGTAGGCAGCCGCCGCCCAGTCGAGCGCTCGTGCAACAAGGTCGCGCTCGCGGGCAGGAAGGCGCTCCACCAGGGCCTGCAACCAGGGCTGCGGCTGCGCGCCGCATTCGATTTCAGCTGTCCCACCCATACCCTTGACTCTCTCAGAGCCCATGCCAGAAGCGCGAGTACGCCAGCCGCCACTGTTCCACAGCGGTCCCGTCCGGTCGCAGCCTGAAGGTCACCGCTCCGGAGACGTCGGTGCGCAGCAGATTTGCCCCAGCAGCACGATAGCGGGCCGCGACGAGCGGGTGGGGATGGCCGAAGCGGTTCCGATAGCCGGCGCAGAACACTACGTGCCGCGCACCCACGGCCTCTACGAAATCGGCACCGGAGGAGGTTCTGCTGCCGTGATGAGGCGCGACCAGGATCGCAGCTGACAAGCGCGCAGGCAAATGCGCAAGGAGTTCGCGCTCGGAACGTTGTTCGATGTCGCCCGCGATCAGCACGGCGCCGTAGGGCGTGATGACGCGCAGCACACAGCTGCGGTCGTTATCTTTCAGTTGCGGCCGATTATAGCTGTGTGCCTGCGGGTGAAGAATCTCGAAGGTGGTCGCTCCCCATCGCCAGGTCTGACCGGCCGCGCAGCGCGAAGCGGTATGCGACGCGATGTTGATCGGATGCGTCGTCGGCAGCGAGGACAACGTCAGTGCGACCGGCATCGCGGACAGGACCGAACTCGCACCCCCGGCGTGGTCCGTGTCGTCATGGCTCACGATCAAGGCGTCCAGGGCGCGCACCCCTTCGCCGCGCAAATACGGGATCACGACCCGTTCGCCCGCGTCGCTGCCCCCCGGATATGCCGGGCCTGCGTCGAACAGCAGTGCGCGGTTGGCCGTGCGCACGACAACCGCGAGCCCTTGTCCCACGTCGAGCGCTGTGATCCACACTTCGTCGTGGGCAGGACCGGCAGGTCGCGTCAGAAACAGCGGCAGCATCGCCACAGCGCCCACCCATCTCGAGGGGAATCCGCGTGGCAGCAGCAGCCAGCCGGCGCCAAGTAGTGCCGCCGCCACGGCCCACGGCGGCGGCGCATGCTGCTGCCACGCGGCTCCCGGCATCGAGGCCAGCCACTGCAGCATCGCGACGCACACTCCCGCCACCGCGTGGGCCCCCTGTGCCAGAAGATCCAGCGGCACAACGATGAAGGCGAGCGCGAGCGGCACGACGATCAGGCTGATGAGAGGAATGGCTGCAGCGTTGGCCAGGGGCGAGATGACCGAGACCTGCTGAAACAAGGCAATGAGCAGCGGGACGAGCGCCACGCTGACCGCCCATTGGGCCCGGCCCCAGGCGCGCAGCACCCCCGTGGGCCGAAGACGGCCACTGCCGACGAGTGTCAGGGCGGCTACCGCCCCGAAGGACAGCCAGAAGCCGGCCGATGCCGCGGCCCAGGGGTCGATCGCCACGACCAAGACCAGGGCAACGCCCAGCACGCTGGCTGCGGGCCAGCGCCAGCCGCTCCACAGCGCGATTGCGATCACGGCGAGCATGTAGACCGTGCGCTGCGCCGGAACGGCGAAACCTGCCAGCAGCGCATAACCTAGCGCCCCGAGCAGGCCCACGGCCGTGGCCGCGCGCACCACCGGAATCCGGGCCGCCAGCCGACCGGTTCGACGCCAGATCGCCGCGACGGCGACGAACAGCAGGCTCGCCACCATCGTGATATGCAGACCCGAAATGCTCATCAGGTGATTGACCCCGGTCCGCGTAAACAGGGTCCACTGCGGGGACGGAATCGCTTGCTGGTCACCGACCGCCAAGGCGACGATGAGCCCGCGATATGGCGCCTCGCCCAGGGCATCGAACAGCCGCTGCCGTACGCGCTCGCGTGTCCGGGCGATCAGATGGCGCGGCGAAGCACGTGACTCGCCCAGCGCATTGGGGTGCGGGCTGGCGCGCACGTAACCGGTAGCTCTTATGCCGCGCTCGAGCAACCAGCGTTCGAGATCGAATCCGTGGGGATTGTAGTTTCCGTGCGGCCTCTGCAAGCGGACGGTCAATTGCCAGCGCTGCCCTGCGTGCAGCTCGCGCTGTGCCGGCAATGCGCCGCTTCGCTCGTCGTACCAGTTCAGGATCACGCTACGCGGCACGATCGCGCCCGGCGTGAGGACTTTCTCCACGTCGAAGCGGATCCGGCTGCCGCGCGCGGATCGTTGCGGCAGGTCGGCCACGACGCCTTCGATTCGAACATCCCGGCCTTCCCACCATGGCGGCAGCCCCGACTGCAGTTTCCAGTGCGCGACCGCCGCCGCCCAGTGAAATCCGGCGAGCGCGCAGGCGGCGGCCGCGCTCGCAGCCGCCACCAGCGACAGTGCGCGACGCTGGGCGAACATTCCCAACAGCACGAGCGGCGGCAACGCGGCGATGCCCGACCAGGAAGGCAGGATTGGCTGCTGCAGTAACCACCAGCACCCGAGCGCGAACGCGGAGGCAAACAAGAGTGTGATCATGGAGTTCCGGTAAGATGCCGCTGTTCGATGCCGCGCAAACTGTTCCGCAAGTATCTTCCCAGCCACGAGAGCATGCGCCAGCATCGCTGGCTGCGGTTTTTTGGCACCGCCGTGCATCACCACAACCTGTGGCACCTGAACCGCCGGTCGGTCGCCGGCGGTGTCGCCGTGGGTCTGTTCGCTGGGCTGATTCCCGGCCCTTTCCAGATCCTCTCCGCAGCCCTGCTGGCGATCGTGCTGCGCGTCAATCTCCCGGTCGCGGCGGTGGTGACCTTCTACACCAATCCCTTAACGATCGTGCCGCTTTATTTTGTGGCCTATCGCCTTGGTTCCCTTGTCCTGGGCCACGACGGCTCCGCCCTGCCCCAGGATCAGATCGACCTGTTCGATCTGCCGTTGCGCGACTGGATTCCGGCACTGGTCTCCTGGATGGGCGCGATGGGCAAGCCGTTCCTCTTCGGGCTGTTCCTGCTCGCCACCCTCCTTGCGGTCACCGGCTACGTCGCGGTGATGGCCGCGTGGCGACTGCACGTCTGGTGGAGCTGGCGCAGGCGCCATCGCGCCCGGCCCGGAACGCTCAGACGCTGAGAGGAGGTGGCCGCGGGCCTGGACAGTCGCGCAGTGTTTGCCGCCCTACGCTGTACCGCGCCCTTGAACTGTATACTTCGCCCCTTCCGCGCGCGATGGAGTTCGCGGCGGCATCGGTACGCTACCCGATCGGACGCTTCGCGATCATGACCCCTTCCTACTGGTCTCGCGCCACGACGGAGCTTTCCGCGCGCGATGCCGTGCTGCGCGTATTGATCCGCAACCATGATGGGCCGCGCCTGGAAAGCCGCGGCGACGCATTCGTCACCCTGGCCCGTTCCATCGTGGGCCACGAGATCTCGGTGCAGGCCGCCGAGAGCGTCTGGCAGAAACTCCTCGAATCCGTCGGCGTTCTGGGACCGGCGGCCATCGCGCGGATGGACCCGGTGCGGCTGCAAGCTTGCGGATTGTCGAGCAAGAAATCGAGTTATCTGATCGATCTCGCCGAACACTTCCTGAACGGGTCGCTGGACGCCGCGCGCTGGGACGAGCAGGACGACGAACGGCTCATCGAGCAACTGACCAAAGTCAAGGGAATCGGCCGCTGGACCGCGGAGATGTTTCTCATCTTCTTCATGATGCGCCCCGACATTCTGCCGGTCGACGATATCGGCCTGCAGCGCGCGATGAGCCTGCATTACAACAACGGAAGGCCACTGTCCAAGCTCAAGATGCGTCAGGTCGCCGCCGCCTGGCAGCCCTGGCGCACGGTCGGCACCTGGTATCTTTGGCGCAGCTTGGACCCGATCCCCGCGCAGCGCCGGAGCTAGATTCCGGGGGCGCGGCCGGGCATGCGCGGCGACTCCGGCTTCGACGCGGCCTCCTGTTGCAAAATCCCGTCCTCCAGACGCAGCACCCTTTGCATCCGCCGCGCGATCTCGGGGCTGTGCGTCACGACGACGAAGCTGGTGCCGAAGTCGGTGTTCAACCGCAGCATCAGATCGAGCACCCCCTCCGCAGTATGCCGGTCAAGGTTGCCGGTGGGTTCGTCAGCGAGCACGCAGGCCGGCGCCGTGACCAGCGCCCGTGCGAGCGCCGCGCGCTGGCGTTCGCCACCGGAAAGCTCGCCGGGGGTGTGCCTGACACGCCCGCCGAGTCCCACCCGTTGCAGAATGTCCGAGGCGCGTCGCATGGCTTCCCCGGGCGGGATGCGCCGGATCAGCAGAGGCATCGCCACGTTCTCAAGCGCAGTGAACTCCGGCAGGAGATGATGGAACTGATAGACGAAACCGAGGCCGCGGTTGCGCAACTCGCCGCGTTTGCGCTCCGAGAGCCGGAAAAGATCCTCGTCGAGCAGCCACACGCGGCCGCCGGTCGGCGCATCCAGCCCGCCGAGCAGATGCAACAGCGTGCTCTTGCCGGATCCCGAGGCACCGACGATGGCGATCGTTTCACCCGGCTTCACCGCAAGGTCGACACCGAGCAGGACCGGGACGGCGTAATCTCCCTGACGGTAGGTCTTGCGCAGGTCCTGGCAGCTCAGCACGGTTTGCATCCGTGGTCGCACTATTCGTAGCGCAGCGCTTCGGCCGGGTTGACGCTCGCCGCCCGAAGGCTCGGATAGATCGTCGCCGCCAGACTCAGCCCAAAAGCGGTGGTCGCGATAGTGACGACGTCGCGCAGCTGCAGATCGGAAGGCAGATCGCTGATGTAGTACACGTCCTTGGCCAGAAACTGGACGCCGAACGCGTGCTCGATGGCGGGCACGATCACGTCGATGTTCAGGGCGACGGCCACGCCCAGCAGCACGCCGCCCAGCGTCCCGATCACGCCGATCAGCGCGCCCTGGATCACGAAGATCCTCATGATGTCGGCGGGCGCGGAACCCAGGGTGCGCAGAATGGCGATGTCGGCTCGCTTGTCGGTGACGGCCATCACCAGCGTGGAGACGATGTTGAAGGCGGCCACGGCCACGATCAGCAGCAGGATGATGAACATCACCCGCTTCTCGATCTGAACGGCGCGAAAAAAATTCGCGTGGCTGCGCGTCCAGTCGGTGACATAGACGTCCTCGTCGATGCTCTTCGCCAGCTCCCGCGCCACGCGCGGGGCATCGAACAGCTCCACGAGCTTCAATCGGATGCCGCTCACCGCGTCGCCGAGCCGATAGAGGCGCTGTGCGTCCGCCAGATGAATGAACGCCAGCCCAGCGTCATACTCGTACATCCCGACCTCGAACACGCCCACGACCGTGAACTGACGCAGCCGCGGCAGGACCCCGGCCGGCGTCACCTGACCCTGGGGCGTGATCGCCACGACCCGGTCGCCAAGTCCCGCGCCCAGCGCGCCCGCCAGTTCGCTGCCCAGGACGATGCCGAACTCGCCGGGGCGCAGCGCTTCCAGGCGGCCTTCCTTCATGTGCCGGCCCACGTCGGCGACGTTGTCTTCGTTCTCCGGGAGGATGCCCCGCACCATCGTGCCCTGCACCGACCGGCGATGCGAGAGCAGCCCCTGGGCCATGACGTAAGGCGCGGCCGCGACCACCTCAGGGTTGCGCGTAGCCTGTTGCGCGAGCCGTGGCCAGTCTCGCAAGGATCCGCCCAGGCCGACGATCTGCACATGCGCGGCCACGCCCAGGATGCGGGCGCGCAGCTCCTTCTGGAATCCGTTCATGACCGACAGCACCACGATCAGCGCCGCCACGCCCAGCCCGATGCCGAGCATCGACGTGATGGAAATGAAGGAGATGAAGTGATTGCGGCGCTTGGCCCAGGCATAACGCAGGCCAATGAACAGCTCGTATCGGCCCTGCATCAGCAAGCCACGCCACCGGAGGTTTTCATTTGGGCGTTGAAGTCTGCCATATCCCGCGCCTTCTGACTAAGCGCCGATGCTAAACTTCGCGCGCTTCTGCAACCCGACGCCGTGCGCACACTGACGCTGCTGGTCCGCCAAGCGCCGTTTCACGATCGAACCGGATCGGAGGCGCTGCCGGCAGGGGTCGGTTTCATCGTTGCTCGCGGCCGCTCGAGCCGACCTTTCCCGGTCGACGCGACCTCCTGGCTGTGCCAGCGTTTCGGGCTCGCGCGCGGCCCCGACTGGTCCATCGCGCCGATCCTTGCCAATGCTGCCGGCCAGGCCGGCCGACATCCGGCCTGGCTGTGCGCCGATCCCGTGCATGTCGAAATTCGACCGTCCGGGATCAAGGTGGTGCCAGCGGCGGTGCTGGCTTTGACCGATGCGCAGAGCGCCGCCCTGGTATCCGCGCTCGACCAGCACTTCGCACGCTGCGGCGTGCGTGTCGTGGCCTTCGAACGCGACCGCTGGCTGATCAACGCCCCTGGCTCGATCGCGCTGGATACCGCTCCGCTGGACGCCGCGGGCAACACGCGCCTTGTCACCGTGCGCGGCCGCGATGCGCCGCGCTGGAACGCTTTCCTGACCGAGGCCCAGATGCTGTTGCACGCGCATCCGGTCAACGCCGCCCGGGAAGCGCGCGGCGAGCTTCCGATCAACAGTGTCCATCTGTGGGGTGGCGGGTCGGTCTCCGAAGTGGCATTGCAGCCGACCGATAGCCTTGCCGCTGCTGACGACCGTCTGGTAACCGCCCTGTGCAAGGCAGCGGGAGTCGAAATGTTCGCCGACGCGGCGCAGCTGATCGAGCGCCTCCAAACCCTGCCGCGGGGATCTGCGCTCGTGGTCGGAGCCGCCGCCGGACCCTTGCACCAAGCAGTCGCGGCGATCGCGCATGACTGGCTCCAGCCGGCCTTGCAGGCGTTGAAGTACCGCAGCTTGGACCAGGTGCACCTGCTATGGGCGGACGCAACCGGGCTGATCGACCATTCGCTCACCCGCGGCGCCTTCTGGCGATTCTGGGAGGCGTTGCGCGGACCGGCAGCCGCTCGAGCGCATTCCCGTCTCCGGTGACCAGCACGCGGATCGTCACCCGGCCCGTCCCGGCCGAAGCCTGCAGGAGACTTATCGAGGCTGGCGTGCTGCCGCCGCTGGCGCGCGTGTTCTGCGCCCGCGGCATCGACCGGCCAGCCCGGCTCGATACCGCGTTCGGCGCGCTGCTACCATTCGATCAGTTGCGCGGCGTCGAAAGCGCCGCGGCGCTGCTCGCCGATGCGATTGCCCGGCACCGGAAACTGCTCGTCGTCGCGGACTACGACGCCGATGGCGCGACTTCGTGCGCTCTGGCCCTCGCGGCGCTGCGCGCAATGGGTGCGCAGGTCCACTATCTCGTGCCCAATCGGTTCGAGTACGGCTATGGGCTGACGCCCGAGATCGTGGAGGTCGCCGCGCAGCAACGGCCGGACTGGCTGATCACCGTGGACAACGGCATTGCCAGCGTGGATGGAGTCGCGGCGGCGCGCCGGCTCGGCATGCGCGTTCTGATCACCGACCATCATCTTCCGAGCGAGCAGTTGCCGGAGGCGGATTGCATCGTCAATCCCAATCAGCCCGGCTGCGAGTTCCCCAGCAAACACCTGGCGGGCGTGGGCGTCATGTTCTACGTGTTGCTCGCGCTGCGCGCCGAGCTGCGGCGGCGCGGCGCCTTTGCCAACCGACGGGAGCCCAATCTTGCGGATGCGCTGGACCTGGTGGCGCTGGGAACTGTCGCCGACGTAGCCAGGCTCGACGACAACAACCGTATCCTGGTTGCGCAAGGATTGCGGCGCATCCGCGCCGGCCGCGCCAGACCCGGGATCGCAGCGCTGTTTCGCAGCGCTGGCCGCGACCCGGGGCGCGCATCGACCTACGATCTGGCCTACGTTCTCGGCCCACGGCTCAATGCCGCCGGACGACTCACTGACATGAGTCTGGGCATCGAGTGTCTGCTCGCACGGGATGACGCCCGGGCCGCGGCGCTCTCCGCCGAGCTGGAACGGTTGAATCGCGAGCGGCGCGACATCGAGGCGCAGATGCACGACGCCGCGCTTGACATCGTCGGGCGGATCGAGGTCGTGGACCGCTACTCGCTGGCACTCTACGATCCGCAATGGCACCAAGGCGTCATCGGAATTCTGGCGTCGCGGCTCAGGGAGCGTTTTCACCGGCCGGTATTTGCCTTCGCACCGGGCGTCGACGGTGAGGCCAAGGGCTCGGGCAGATCCATCCCGGGTTTGCACCTGCGCGACGCGCTGGATCTTCTGTCCAAGCGCCACCCGGGCCTAGTGCTGCGCTTCGGCGGTCATGCCGCGGCGGCCGGGGCAAGCGTGCGCATGGGCGACGTTCCCAGATTTGCCGATGCCTTCGAAGACGTCGTCCGCTCGCTGCTGGAGCCTGGTGATCTGCACCAGGTCCTCGAAACCGATGGAGCACTCGCGCCCGACGAGATTTCGCTCGCGTTGGCGGAAGCGATCGAGGCCCAAGTCTGGGGTCAGGGTTTTCCGCCACCGCTGTTCTGCCAGGAATTCGAGGTCGTCGAGCAGTTCGTGGTCGGTGGCCGACACTTGCGGTTGAAGATGCGCCAAGCCGGGACCCACGGTGTCGTAGAAGCGATCCGCTTTGGTGAGGACACGGGCCTGCCTTCCCGCGTACTGGCCGTCTACCGCTTGCAGATCAACGAATTCAACGGTGCGCGCAGCCCCCAATTGGTCATCGAGCGATGGAGTGCGGCCTAGATGGAATTGTTCCCGGCTCGAAGGCAGCCGGGGGAGCATCTGCCGGCGTTTGTGGCCAGCCTGGCGAGGGGTCTTTTGATCGGCCTCGCGCATCAACGCCATCCCGAAGCGAAGGTCGGACTGCACCCTTTGCGCTCGTCGCGCTGGTTCGGTGCGCTCGCCGCCTTTTCTCCGCTGGTCTGCGCCGCCCCCGGCCGACAGTCGGCAGACCTTTGCTGGTGGGCGCCATGATCATCGCGGCCTGCGGCGCGAAAGACCGGAAGCCGAACGCGGTACTACGACCGTGGCGGCCGTTCCGGTCCGCTGCACATTGGCCGCCATGAGCCGTAGGTACGCACAGGCTGCCGTGATGCGCGCGGTGATCGCCACGCCGCTGCTCTACTTCAAGGCCGAGTTGCGCGGCATCAGGCGCCGCCAACGTCCGCGCTCGCCGCGGGCCTGGTCGCCGGGCTGCTGTCGGTCAAACGCAGCCGCGCGCGGCGCATCGGGTAGAATTCCTGCCTTTCCTTCGGAACCGCCCATGGACGCGGAACGCATCAACGCCATCGAGTCCAAGCTCAACGATCTCGACGCCCGAGCTGGAGAGCTGCGGAGGTATCTTTGACTTCGACGCCAAGCGCGCGCGCCTGGAAGAGATCCTTCGGCTGATCGAGGACCCCCGCATCTGGGACGACCCCAAGCGGGCGCAAGACCTCGGGCGGGAAAAGAAGGCACTGGAAGGGGTGGTGAGCACTCTGGAGCGCATCGGCACCGGCCTGCGCGATGCCCGCGAGCTGTTCGCGCTCGCGCACTCCGAGCGCGATGAGGCTACATTGGGCGCCGTCGAGCGCGATCTCGACGCGATCGAGGACGCCGTCGGAGACCTGGAGTTCCGTCGCATGTTTTCCCACCCGATGGACCCGAACAACTGTTTTCTGGACATCCAAGCTGGGGCCGGCGGTACCGAAGCACAGGACTGGGCCGCGATGCTCGAGCGGATGTACGTC
Source organism: Burkholderiales bacterium (assembly GCA_035560005.1). Classification (NCBI taxonomy): domain Bacteria; kingdom Pseudomonadati; phylum Pseudomonadota; class Betaproteobacteria; order Burkholderiales; species Burkholderiales bacterium. The sequence continues at coordinate 40,559 of DATMAN010000057.1, forward strand.
CGCTACTGCGAGAAGAAGGGGTTCGACGTCGAAGTGCTGGAAGAGTCGCCAGGAGAGGTCGCCGGAATCAAGAGCGCGACGCTCAAAGTATCGGGCGACTACGCGTTCGGCACCTTGCGCACGGAGACCGGCGTGCACCGTCTTGTCCGCAAGTCTCCTTTCGACGCCAACGCCCGGCGCCACACATCATTCGCCAGCGTCTTCGTCTATCCGGAGGTCGACGACACGATCCAGATCGACATCAACCCGGCCGATCTGCGCATCGACGTCTATCGCGCCTCCGGCGCTGGCGGTCAGCACGTCAACCGTACGGAGTCGGCGGTGCGCATCACCCACCTGCCGACCGGCATCGTGGTCCAATGCCAGAACGACCGCTCCCAGCACCGCAACCGCGACGAGGCCATGGCGATGCTGCGCTCGCGGCTCTACGAGTTCGAATTGCGCAAGCGCCAGGCCGAGCAGCAGAAACTGGAGGACTCCAAGACCGACATCGGCTGGGGTCATCAGATTCGCTCGTACGTGCTCGACCAGTCACGCATCAAAGACCTGCGTACCCACGTGGAGATCGGCAACACGCAGGCGGTGCTGGACGGAGATCTGGATCCGTTCATCGAAGCGAGCCTGAAGCAGGGCGTATGACGACCCGCCGTGTGCCCGGGCATCAGGCTCGACAGCAGTGATTATGCAAGACGGCAACCATCCGCCGCCGGCGGCCGACACCAATCAGATCATCGAGGAACGCAAGGCGAAACTCGCCCGGTTGCGCGCACAGGGCAACGCCTTCCCCAACGATTTCCGGCGCACCCACCTGGCGGCCGAGCTGCACGGCCGTTACGGGACCTGCTCCAACGACCAGCTCGAATCGCTGGCGATCGACGTCGCGGTGGCCGGCCGGATGATGCTCAAGCGCGTCATGGGCAAGGCGAGCTTCGCGACCGTGCAGGACATGTCGGGGCGGATCCAGTTGTACGTGGCCAACGACGTGACCGGGGAACAAGCCCATGCCGCCTTCAAGCATTGGGATCTCGGCGACATCGTCGGAGCCGAAGGTTCGCTCTTCAAGACCAGGACCGGCGAGCTCACCGTCAAGGTCCGGCGCATTCGGCTGCTGGTGAAAGCGCTGCGCCCGCTGCCCGAGAAGTTCCGAGGACTGGTCGACCAAGAACAGAGATACCGCCAGCGCTACCTGGACCTGATCGTCAATCCGGAAACACGCCGCACGTTCGAGGTGCGCTCGAGGATCGTACAGTCGATTCGCAATTTCTTCGTCGACCGCGGCTATCTGGAAGTCGAGACCCCGATGATGCAGCCGCTGCCCGGCGGGGCCGCGGCACGGCCGTTCGTCACCCATCACAACGCGCTGGACATGGATCTGTACCTGCGCATCGCGCCCGAGCTCTACCTCAAGCGGCTGGTCGTGGGCGGCCTGGAGAAGGTCTTCGAGATCAACCGCAACTTCCGCAACGAAGGCATCTCGACCAAGCACAATCCGGAATTCACAATGCTGGAGTTCTACGAGGCCTATCAGGACTACCACTACCTGATGGACTTGACCGAAGAGCTGTTGCGCAAGGTCGCGGTCGACGCGGTGAACACCACCACGCCCGTTTATCAAGGCGAAACCATCGATTTTGGCAAACCCTTCGACCGCCTGACCATGAGTGAGGCGATCGCCAAGTACAACCCGCGCTATGCCCTGTCCGAGCTGGACAAGGCCGAGTACCTGAAGGTCGCACTGGCGCCGTTCGACGTGGAAGTGTTTCCCTCCGACAGCGTCGGGGTGCTGCAACTGAAGCTCTTCGAGCAGACCACCGAAGCGAAGCTCGTCCAGCCGACCTTCATCGTGGCGTTTCCCACTGATGTGTCGCCGCTCGCCCGGCGCAACGACGCCAACCCCGCGGTCACCGACCGCTTCGAACTGTTCATTTGCGGGCGCGAGATCGCCAACGGATTCTCCGAGCTCAACGATCCCGAGGACCAGGCCGAGCGCTTTCGCCGGCAGGCCGATGCCAAGGCGGCAGGAGACGAAGAAGCGATGTTCTACGACGCCGACTACATTCGCGCGCTGGAATACGGACTGCCGCCGGCTGCCGGCGAAGGCATCGGCATCGACCGGCTGGTCATGCTGTTGACCGACAGCCCTTCGATTCGCGACGTCATCCTCTTTCCGCACATGCGCCCGGAGTAGGGACGGATTGCGCAGCACGCGGATTCGTTGCCTCAGGAACACCGCACATGAACCGAGACATTCCGCCCGTTCTCTGGACACCGTCACGGGAACGGATCGCCCGATCCAACATCGTGCGCTTCATCCGTCTGATCAATCGCCGCTGGAAAGCGGGGGTCGAGGATTCACCGGGTTTGTACGAGTGGTCGATCCGCGAGCCGCAGAAGTTCTGGACCGCGGTGTGGGATTTCTGCGGAGTCGTGGGCGAGACCGGCGGTGAGCGCGTGCTGGCGGACGCCCACCGCATGCCCGGCGCGCAGTGGTTCCCGGATGCCCGCCTGAACTATGCGGAAAATCTGCTCCGGGCACGCAGCAGCGACACGGCACTCGTGTTCTGGGGTGAGGACAAGGCGCGCCGGCGGCTCGGTTTCGACGAGCTGTACGACGCCGTTTCCAGGGTTGTGCAGGCGCTGGAAGGGGCAGGCGTGCGCGCAGGCGATCGGGTTGCAGCGTTCATGCCGAATCTGCCAGACACCATCATCTTCATGCTGGCAACCGCCAGCCTGGGTGCAATCTGGTCGTCGTGCTCGCCGGATTTTGGTGTCCAGGGGGTGATCGACCGCTTCGGCCAGATTGAACCGAAGATCCTGTTCGCGGTCGAGGGCTACTACTATAACGGCAAGGCCCACGACACCCTGTCCCGCGTCGCCGAGATCGCGGCCGGGCTGCCCACCGTCGAGCGCGTGGTCGTCTGCTCGTACACGCGCGAACGGCCGGACATTTCCGCAATACCCCGCGCGCTGCATCTGACTGAGTTCCTCGCGCAATACCGGCCGCGGCCGATCGTCTTCCGCCGGCTGCCGTTCAACCACCCACTGTTCATTCTCTACTCGTCGGGAACGACCGGCGTGCCGAAATGCATCGTGCATGGGGCTGGCGGTACCCTGCTGCAGCATCTGAAGGAACATCAGCTGCACACCGATCTGAAGCCGGGTGACCGATTCTTCTATTTCACCACCTGCGGATGGATGATGTGGAACTGGCTGGCGAGCGGGCTGGCCAGCGGCGCCACGCTGCTGCTCTACGACGGCTCGCCGTTTTATCCGGGTCCGAGCGTGCTGTTCGACTACGCCGATGCCGAGCGCATGACGGTGTTCGGCACCTCCGCCAAATACATCGACGCGCTGCACAAGGCCGGCGTCAGACCGATCGAAACGCATCGTCTTTCCAGTCTGAAAACGATGACCTCCACCGGATCGCCGCTCATCGCCGAGAGCTTCGACTACGTCTACCGTGCGATCAAGCGCGACCTGCTGCTGTCGTCGATCTCTGGAGGCACCGATATCGTCTCCTGCTTCGTGCTCGGCGACCCCACGCTGCCGGTCTATCGCGGCGAGATCCAGTGTCGCGGTTTCGGAATGAAGGTCGAGGTATTCGACGAGGCCGGGCGCAGCGTCGTCGGCCAGAAGGGCGAGCTGGTGTGTACCGCTCCTTTCCCGTCGATGCCGGTGCGTTTCTGGAACGACCCGGACGGAGCCAAATACCACAACGCCTACTTCGCCCGCTACCCCGGCGTGTGGTGTCATGGCGACTTCATGGAGCTGACACCGCGCGGCACCGCCATTATCTACGGCCGCTCGGACGCCACGCTCAACCCCGGCGGCGTGCGCATCGGCACTGCGGAAATCTACCGGCAGGTCGAGCAGCTCGAGGAAGTCGTGGAAAGCCTGGTGATCAGTCAGGACTGGGACAACGACGTGCGCATCGTGCTTTTCGTGCGGCTGCGCGAGGGCCTCACGCTCGACGAGACGCTGATCGCAAGGATCAAGGAGCAGATTCGCCGCAACACCACGCCACGCCACGTGCCGGCGAAGATCGTGCAGGTTTTCGACATTCCGCGAACGAGGAGCGGAAAGATCGTCGAGCTGGCGGTACGCAACGTCGTCCACGGCCAGCCGGTGCGCAACTTCGAGGCGCTGGCCAACCCAGAAGCGCTGGAGCAGTTCAAAGACCGGCCAGAACTGAAGACCTGACCGGAAGACGGGGTGCGCCTGCGGCCAGGATTGCCGCCGGAGCGATCCGTGCGGTTCACCAATACCCCCATAGGGTATATGATTCCGCTCCATGGATACCGCGATGAACGCCGGCTCCGGCAGCGCGGGGGGCCGAGAAGTCGAGCTTGCTCTCGAAGGGATGACCTGCGCGGCCTGCGCCAGCCGCATCGAGAGCGCCTTGAACCGCGTGCCGGGCATCGAGGCCGCAGTGAACTACGCTGCCGAGCGCGCGCGCATACGCATGCGGTCCGATGTCGCGCTGCAAGACTTGCTTGCCGTCGTGCGCAAGGCCGGCTACGACGCCCATGCAATCGGCGAGTCCGCGGACTCGAGCAGTAAGACCCGGCCCGCCGAAGGTTACCGGCGCGACCTGCGACTGTTCTGGCTCTCGGCGGCCCTTGCCGCGCCGCTGCTGGCTCAGATGCTGGGGATGCTCGACGGCCGGCATGTCGATCTGATTCCGCGCTGGTTGCAGATGCTGCTCGCCACTCCCGTTCAGTTCTGGGTGGGCTCGCGCTTCTACGCCGGTGCCTGGCGTGCGCTGCGCGGCGGCTCGGCCAACATGGACGTGCTGATCGCGCTCGGCACGAGCATGGCCTACCTGTTCAGTGCCGCGGTCACCCTGTTCGGGCTGCACGAGCGGCATGTGTACTTCGAGGCCTCGGCAGCCATCATCACCCTGGTCCTCATGGGCAGGTTGCTCGAGGCCCGTGCCCGAGGCCGTGCCTCGGCGGCGATCGAGCAATTGCTCAGACTGCAACCGCGGCGCGCGACCGTGCAGCGCGACGGGAAACGACGGGAAGTCGAGGTGTCGGAAATCGCGGTCGGCGATCGAGTCCTGGTCGCGGCAGGCGAGCGCCTGCCGGTCGATGGGGAAGTCCTCGAAGGTCGTTCGAGCGTGGATGAAAGCCTGCTGACCGGCGAGAGCCTGCCGCTCCCGAAGCGCAAGGGTGCGCGAGTCTACGCCGGCACCCAGAACCTCGACGGGCTGCTCGAGGTGCGCGCGACGGGCACCGGTGCGCGCACGCGCCTGGCTGAAATCGTCCGCCTGACTGAACGAGCCCAGGGCAGCAAGGCACCGATCCAGCGGCTGGCCGATCGGATCTCCGGCGCCTTCGTTCCCGTCGTGCTGGGCATGGCCCTGCTCACCCTCGCCGGATGGTGGCTTTCCAGCGGTTTCGCCGAGGGACTGACCCACGCGGTCGCCGTGCTGGTCATCGCCTGTCCGTGCGCGCTCGGCCTGGCCACCCCGACCGCCATCATCGTCGGCACCGGGCGCGGCGCACAGGCGGGAATCCTAGTGCGCGACGCGGCTGCGCTGGAGCGTGCCGGGAAGATCCGCACGCTGGTCGTGGACAAGACCGGAACTCTCACGCAGGGCCGCCCGGCAGTCGTCGAAGTCCAGGCGACAGGCGATGAACGCCAATTGATCGTCGTGGCCGCGGCGCTGGAACAAGGTTCGCGTCACCCACTTGCCCGGGCCATCGTCGAATTTGCTCGCCAGCACCACACGCCGTTGCCGTCGGTTGGCACGCTGACGGCTCACTCCGGGCTCGGGATGTCCGGGGACATCGATGGCCGGGCCGCGCTGCTCGGTTCCGTGCAGTTTCTGGCCGGTCAAGGAATCGCCTTCGACGCCAAGCAGGCCGAACGCCTGGCACGTGCCGGCAACACGGTGGTCGGCGTCGCGTTGGATGGAAAGGCGCTGGGTTTCATCGCGCTCGCCGATGCGGCGCGCCCGACTTCGAAACCTGCGGTCGAACGCCTGCGACGCATGGGCGTCGACACCATGATGCTGACCGGGGACAACGAAGCGGCGGCCGGCGCGGTGGCGCGCGCCGTGGGAATCCGGCATTTCCGCGCGAAAGTATCGCCCGCCGACAAAGCCGCCGCAGTGGCCGCCCTGAAAGGTGAAGACGGGCTGGTCGGCATGGCGGGCGATGGCATCAACGACGCGCCGGCGCTCGCAGCCGCGGACATCGGTTTCGCCATCGCGGCGGGTTCCGATATCGCCATTGAAGCAGCTGAGGTCACGCTCATGCGCAACGATCTGGCCAGTGTGGCCGATGCCATCGACTTGTCGCGCGCCACGTTGGCGAAAATCCGCCAGAACCTGTTCTTCGCTTTCATCTACAACGTCCTCGGCATTCCGCTGGCGGCGCTCGGCCTGCTCAACCCGGTGATTGCCGCGGCGGCGATGGCGTTGAGTTCGGTGTCGGTGGTCACTAATTCACTGCTGCTCAAGCGCTGGTCCCCCATGTCGCATGACCGGCAGCCGGCGTGAACGGCGGCACATTTTTCGATCGCCCCATCTCGGAGGCAAGAATGGAGATATTGGTACTCAAGATCGGTGGAATGACCTGCGGTGGCTGCGAGCGCAGCGTAGCCAATGTGCTCAGTGCTGTTCCCGGCGTGCGTAAGGCACAGGTATCGCTCGAGCGTGGGGAAGCACGGGTCGTCTTCGACCCGGCGAAAACCGGCACGACACGGATCAAAAGGGCGATTCTGGATGCCGGCTACCAGGCGGACTAGGAAGCGCACCGCGCCGCACCGCAGCGACAAGCCCGCGCTGCTCAGGCGGCTGAACCGCGTCGAAGGACAGATTCGGGGCATCGCACGCATGGTCGAAGAGGATCGCTACTGCGTAGACGTGTTGACCCAGATCGCCGCGGTGCGTAGCGCGCTGGACGCGATCGCAAAAGGCCTGTTGGAGGATCATGCCCATCACTGCGTCCAGGCCGCGGTGAAGTCCGGGCGGGGCCAGGCCGCGATCGACGAACTGCTCAGAGTCGTCGACGCGTTCTCCCGTTGATGGGCGCATTTCGGAGGCGGTGAAGCAACTCTCCTCGCCCGCCGGCTGCCGGTTGCGCGGGGTCCCATGCCGCTCGCGATGCGGTCCGGACCTACCAGAACATCCACCAGGAGCGCTCGCGGCCGTTCCTGATCGCCAGCGTGTTGTCGGGGAAGTTCGCCTTCAGCGTGCGATGAGCATCGTCGCGCAGATCGTTCATTCCCATGGCATCGTAGGCTTTGACCATCACGACCAGCGCACGCTCGATTGCCGGGGCCTGCGGGTACGTAAGGAGCACGTGCTGCGCGCGGTTCACGGCGGCCACGTAGGCGGCGCGCCGAAAGTAGTATTCGGCGACATGCGCCTCGTGCGAGGCCAGCGCATTCACCAGGTATGTCATACGGACGCGCGCGTCGGACGCATACTTGCTTTCCGGAAAGCGGGTGACCAGTTCCTTGAACGCGTCGAAAGCATCGCGCGCCGCCTGCGGGTCGCGCTCGGTGAGATCCTTGCGGCTGATAAAGCCGAGAACGCCCAGATCTTCGTTGAAGTTGATCCGTCCCTTCAGGTAATAGGCGTAGTCGACGTCGGGATGGTTCGGATGCTCGCGAATGAAGCGGTCGCAGGCGGCGAGCGCCAGCGCCGGCTCGTCGTCCTTCCAGTAGGCGTACGCGGTGTCGAGCTGCGCCTGCTGGGCAAACCGTCCGTATGGATAACGCGATTCCAGCTTCTGGTAGTAGCTGATGGCCTTCTTGTAGTTCTTGTCTTGCAGCTCGGCGCGCGCCGCGAAGTACAGCTTGTCGGGGCCCCAGTCCCTGGTTTCGTCCACCGGGTCGAGCGCACAGGCGGCAGCCAGCAGCAGAACAATGGCTAAACTACGTCTCACGTCGAACTCCGAAAAAAGTGCGGTGAATTATACGGTAAGGCATGACGAGCCCGGGATCCGGCAGCTGGTGGTCCCGGCCGAATGCGCCGGCCTACGACTGGATCAGGCCCTCGCGCGACTGCTCACGGAGCACTCTCGCAGCCGACTGCAGCAATGGATTCGTGCGGGCCACGTGCGCGTGGAGGGTCGCGCGGTCACGGCGAAGTCGAAAGTCCGGGGCGGAGAGACCATTCGCATCGCGGTCCAGCCCGAGCCGGCCGCTCAGGCCTTCGTGCCCGAAGACATGGGGCTGCGCATCGTTTACGAGGACGCGGCGATTCTGGTCATCGACAAGCCCGCGGGGCTGGTGGTTCATCCTGGCAGCGGAAACTGGAGGGGAACGCTGCTCAATGCGCTGCTCGGATATGCGCCACAGCTCGCGCAGTTGCCGCGCGCCGGTATCGTTCACCGGCTCGACAAGGACACCAGCGGGCTGCTGGTGGTCGCCAAGACAGTGAGCGCTCGAACTGCGCTTGTGCGCCAGTTGCAGGCCCGCTCCGTGGGACGCGAATATCTCGCGCTGGTCCATGGTGAACTGGCGCGTCCGGGGGTTGTCGATGCGCCGATCGGGCGCCACCCGACCGCGCGCACACGCATGGCGGTTGTTGCGCGCGGAAAACCCGCCACCACCCATTACTGGCCGGTCGAACACCATCCAGGCTGGTCGCTCGTGCGATGCAGGCTCGATACTGGGCGTACACACCAGATCCGGGTGCATCTGTCCTCGATCGGACATCCCTTGATCGGCGATTCCGTGTACCGCGCAAGGCGCTCGGGCGCTGCGCCGACCGCGGCTGCGATAGGGTTTGCGCGCCAGGCATTACATGCAGCCCGCCTGCGTCTGCTCCATCCCGAGCGCGGGCAAATGCTGGAGTGGGAGTCACCGTTGCCGCCCGATCTCGAGCAGCTATTGCAGCAATTGCGCCATGGCCGACCTGTCGCAGCATGACTGGATCGTTCCTGACTGGCCCGCTCCGCCCTCGGTGCGCTCGTTCATCACGACGCGGCGCGGCGGGGTGAGCCGCGGGCCGTATGCGTCTATGAATCTCGGATCGAGGGTCGCGGACGACACCGAAGCCGTTCGAAGCAACCGCGCATTGCTGCGAGCCCACCTCCCGGAAGAACCGAGATGGCTGCGCCAGGTCCATGGCAGCGATGTGGTCGAGGCCGATGAAGTCTTCTCGGAAGTCGAAGCGGACGGGGCATACACGTGCAGCGCCCGCGTGGTGTGCGCCGTGCTGATCGCCGATTGTCTTCCGGTGCTGCTCACCGACCGTAACGCGACCGCCGTTGCCGTAGCCCACGCTGGTTGGCGCGGGCTTGCGCGCGGGATCATCGAAGCCACAGTGGCCGCCCTGAGGGTACCAGCGGGCGAGCTGCTGGCTTATCTTGGCCCCGGCATCGGTCCGCGGGCATTCGAGGTCGGGCAAGATGTGTTCGATGCGTTTGTCTCGAACGACCCGCAGGCCGCCCGAGCCTTTGTGCCCCATGACAGGGGCAAATGGCTCTGCGATTTGTTCGCGCTCGCGCGCCGGCGGCTGGGTGCAGCGGGCGTGCGAGAAGTCTACGGCGGCGGAATCTGCACGTATTCGGACCCTGTCCGCTTCTTCTCGCACCGTCGGGATCGGATCACCGGGCGCATGGCCGCGCTGATCTGGCGCGAACCCGATTGAGCGGTTCCACATCGAGGGGCTTGACAGGCCCCTTATACTGACCCGGTCTGTCATTCCGCTTCCCGCACCATGTCCGTACTCGGCTGGATCATGCTGTCCACGCTCGCTGGCGCTCTGATCAGCGTATTCGCGGCCGCGGGCTTTTCGCTGAGCGTGCCGCGCTCACGCGTGTCGATGTTGATCAGCTACGCCGTCGGCGCGCTGCTCGGTGCGGTCTTTCTGGAAATCCTGCCTCACGCGCTGGAAGAAACGGCCAACGTTCACGCGCTCACGGCGACGGTGCTCGGCGGCATCCTCGGGTTCTTCATTCTGGAAAAGCTGGTTCTCTGGCGGCACTGTCACGTCGAATCCTGCGAGGCCCACGACCGTCACTCCGAACCGACCGATGATAAACGCAGCGGCCTGATGATTCTGATCGGCGATACGATCCATAACTTCGTGGATGGTATTCTGATCGCCGCGGCGTTTCTGACCAACGTCGAACTGGGTATCGTCACGGCAGTGGCCATGATCGCGCACGAAATACCGCAGGAAGTCGGGGACTTCCTGATCCTGCTGCACTCGGGGTTTTCTCGCACCAAGGCCCTGATCTTCAACCTGCTCTCGAGCGGCGCCACGCTGATCGGCGCGTTGCTCGCGTGGATCGCCCTGCAGACCCTCCAGTCCTGGGTGCCGCCTCTGCTGGCGCTGGCGGCGGCGAGCATGATCTACGTGGCTGTAGCGGATCTGATTCCCGGGCTGCACAGACGGCCGGAACTGCGGCACACGGTCGAGCAAGTCACGCTGATCGGCCTCGGCATTTTCTCCATTGCGGGCGTCAAGTGGCTCGCAGCCAATACTTCCGCGTGACGCGGCGTCAGTCGATCCATCCGCCCGCTGGCGGCAGCAGGACTGCATTGCTTCGGTTCTCAACCCCGATCTGACGAATCTCCCTCTTTGAAAATGGAATCCACAACCGGATTGCGATTCGAGCCCATGGACATGCTGGCTCGGTCCGAACAGAAGCTGATCGAGTCGCTCGTTCGCGACCTGCCGCTGCGGGGCCTCGATCTCGCGGCGCTCCTGACGGCATTCCTCGCCAACGAGGACACCCGCGGCAGGCTGGCGGCCCTGCAGTCGCGGTTCTACCGGGAGTGGCTGCGGCTCTGGACCAATCCTGCGCAAGTTCCGCGCACTGCGGCTGCCGACCGCAGATTTCAGTCTCCGGAGTGGGACCAACTGCCGTGGTTTCGCTTCCTGCTGGCACAGTACGAGTTGTTCAGCGACTACTTGATCGGGCTTGCGGAGCTGCCGACGCTGGAACCCCGTTTGCAGCGCCGGCTGCGTTTCGTCATCCGCCACCTGGTCGATGCCCTCGCGCCCACCAACTATCCGGCTTCCAACCCGGAGGTCGTCAAGGCGGCGATCGGCAGCCGCGGCGAGACCCTGGCTCGGGGCCTGCAGCGGCTGAAGGCCGACCTCGCCCGCGGCCGTATCTCGATGACCGATGAGTCGGCATTCGAAGTCGGCCGCAATCTGGCGGTCACCCCCGGCGAGGTAATCTTCGAGAACGAGGTGATGCAGCTGATTCAGTACCGGCCGGCTACGCCGGAGGTATTCGAGCGGCCGCTGCTGGTCATTCCGCCCTTCATCAACAAGTACTACGTGCTCGACCTGCAGCCCGACAATTCGTTTGCTCGTTTCTGCGTCGAGCGCGGCTTCACGACCTGCATGGTCTCCTGGCGCAACATCCCGCCACAGCTCGGACATCTGTCCTGGGACGACTACATCGCCAAGGGAGTGCTCGAGCCGCTGGATGTGGTGCGCGACGTGGGGGCAGGCAAGCCGGTGAGCACCCTGGGCTTCTGCGTCGGAGGCACTCTGCTCGCATGCGCGCTCGCGGTGCTCGCTGCCCACCGGCGCAGCGGCGTGTGCTCCCTGACCCTGCTCGCCTCAATGCTCGACTTCTCGGATACCGGGGAGATCAGCGTCTATGTCGACCGCGACTACGTGCAGTGGTGCGAGCGGGAATACGGCTCCGGAGGCGTCATCCCGGGCACCAGGCTGGCTGCGGCCTTCGCGACGCTGCGTGCCAACGACTTGATCTGGTATTTCGTCGTGAACAACTATCTGCTCGGTCGCGATCCGAAGCCGTTCGACCTGCTCTACTGGAATGCCGACGGCAGTAATCTCCCCGGCCCGCTCTATGCCTACTACCTTCGCAACATGTATCTTGAGAACAACCTGCGCGTTGGCGGTAGACTGCGCATGCAGGGCGTGCCCGTGGACCTGTCGAGAATCACGCTTCCAGCGCTCGTATTCGCGGCGCGCGACGACCATATCGTGCCTTGGCGCACCGCATACGAAAGCGCGCGCCTGCTCGGCGGTCGCACGGAATTTGTGCTGGGCGGGAGCGGCCACGTAGGTGGAGTGGTGAACCCGCCGTCCAGGAATCAACGGCAGCACTGGATCAACGCTGAACTGCCCGCCGACCCGGACGACTGGCTTGCGGCGGCGCAAATGCACGGCGGGAGCTGGTGGAACCATTGGAGCCAGTGGCTGGCGAAGCGTTCCGGAGCGCGAAGGCCCGCGCCTGCCAGCCCCGGGAGCTCGCGATTCCGTCCGATCGAAGCTGCACCGGGACGCTACGTGCGCGAGCATTGCTGACACCGAACTTCAACGCAAGGGAGGAGCGCTTTAATGGCGAATCGTATCGTTCTCGTAACTGGCGGAATGGGCGGCTTGGGTGAATCGATCTGCACCAAGATGGCCGACCAGGGCTACAAAGTGGTGACGACGCACTCGCCCCGGAACAAGACCGCACCCGAATGGCTCGCCATCATGCAAGGCCGCGGTTATGACTTTCGCGCGTATCCCGCCGACGTGGCGGATTTCGACTCTTGCGCGGAATGCGTCAAGAAGGTCCAGGCCGAGGTGGGTCCGGTGGATGTTCTCGTGAACAACGCCGGAATCACGCGCGACATGACGTTCAGGAAGATGACCAAGGCCGACTGGGATATCGTGCTGCGCACCAATCTCGACAGCGTCTTCAACATGACCAAGCAGGTACTGGACGGAATGGTCGAGCGCGGCTGGGGCCGCATCATCAACGTGGCCTCGGTCAACGGTCAAAAAGGCGCGTTTGGTCAGACCAATTACTCGGCCGCCAAGGCCGGAATGCACGGTTTCACCAAAGCCCTGGCGCTGGAGGTGGCGCGCAAGGGGGTCACCGTCAACACCATCTCGCCCGGATACATTGGAACGAAGATGGTGACCGCGATTCCGGAAAACATCCTGAACGAGAAGATTCTGCCGCAGATTCCACTGGGCCGGCTCGGCCGGCCGGAGGAAGTTGCCGGATTGATCATCTATCTCGCCTCGGATGAGGCGGCTTTCATCACTGGTGCGAATATTTCGATCAACGGCGGACAGCACATGTACTGACAGGTGAAAAAGGGTGGGCGACCTCAAGCCCGTCAGTTCCAGACGGACTGCGGCCGGCCGCCGATCTGACGCACTGCGTCAAGCGTTGGACACAAATTGCGCACCAAAACAGGGCTGAGCGGACCAAAAAAAACCCCGATGGGAGAACCCATCGGGGTCAACCTTTACTAAAGGCGAAACCTTTAGGTAAAGGGGGAGGAGCCCTGCAATCCATGACTGGCGAAGCTGCCCTCTCGCCTTCGCCGCTTCAGTGGCCGCTTTCGCGGCGCCTGAGCCATTGCGACAGTTGGTTGGCTGCCGCAGAAAATCCTTTCTACTTCAACTTGCGCGGCTCAAAACTTCCCAAATTCCTTTGTTTCTTCGCGTGGCCTTGAGCCCTTGGTAAGCAACCTTTATTCCATAGCATGCCTCTTCTTCTCCGGGGCCTATTGACCCTACGCCCCTGGAGCCGGGCTGCGATCGCCCTGCCATTCGCGCCGATGCCTGATCGCAGCAGCACTCAAGCCGCCGTCCCGGTTTCAGCCACGAGCCGGATTTGTTCACTGCAAGAAGCCAGCGCTCTGACCAGCCTTGCCTGCTCAACTCGGTTTCTCAATGGCTTAAGCGGCTGTCCCTGATTTTCCGGCACGAACCTGTTGCGATGCAACACACGCATTATGGAGAACGATTGCCGGCTCTGTCAAACGGCGCGGGTTTTCGCGTTGCATGACCCTGTGTTCTCCGTGTTATTCAAAGGGTTATAATCCTCGCACCACGCACCGCGTCAGGCACTCACAGAGCAACCGGCCGCGACTCACCGATGAGATGAACGCCAAATGACCCAAGAGATCCGCTTGATCAAGAAGTACCCGAATCGCCGGCTCTACGATACGGCGACCAGCAGCTACATCACCTTGGCCGACGTGAAGCAATTGGTCCTTGATCAGGTCCAGTTCAAGGTGGTCGACGCCAAGAGCGAGGAGGATCTGACTCGGAGCATCCTGCTGCAGATCATTCTGGAAGAAGAAGGAGCGGGCGCGCCGATGTTCTCCTCGTCGATGCTGGCGCAGATCATTCGCTTCTACGGAAACGCCATGCAGGGAATGATGGGGAGCTATCTCGAGAAGAATATCCAGACGTTCATCGAAATCCAGAAGAAGCTCCAGGAGCAGGGATTGCCGCGATTCGGTGAAAACCCAATGCTCAATCCCGACGCCTGGTCGCAATTCGTCAAGATGCAGGGACCTGCCATTCAGGGACTGATGACGAACTACCTTGAGCAAAGCGCGAACGCATTTCTGGAAATGCAGCAGCAGATGCAGAAGCAGGCGCGCAACCTTTTCGGCGCCTTTCCTTTCGGCGGTCTGGGAACAACCTCCTCCACCACCGGCGAAGACAAGCCCGCTAGCGAGGACGATCCGGCCAAGCAGGCCCAGAAGAAAACCGGTTCGTGACAAGGACCGCGTGCGCAGCCGCGCGGCGCCACCTCGATGAGCGGTAAAGACCATGCGCCGAACTGAGCGCCATTCGCTGCGCGCACCGAAGATCGGATTCGTCTCGCTGGGCTGTCCGAAGGCGCTCGTCGACTCGGAACGCATCCTTACCGAGCTGCGGGCAGAGGGCTATCTCATCGCGCCGTCCTACCAGGAGGCTGACCTGGTCGTGGTCAATACCTGCGGTTTCATCGATGCGGCAGTGGAGGAATCATTAGACGCGATCGGCGAAGCAATCGCGGAGAACGGCAAGGTGATTGTCACTGGCTGTCTCGGCGCCAGGGGCGATCTCGTAAGGCGGTCCTACCCGCAGGTACTGGCCGTCACCGGTCCCCAGGCCACAGCGGAAGTCCTGCAGGCGGTGCACAACCACCTGCCCAAGCCGCACGACCCCTTTGTCGACCTGGTGCCGCCGCAGGGGGTTCGCCTGACACCCCGGCACTATGCATACCTGAAGATCTCCGAGGGATGCAATCACCGCTGCAGCTTCTGCATTATCCCGTCGATGCGCGGCGAGCTCGTCAGCCGTCCTGCCGGAGAAGTCATGCAAGAAGCCGAAACCCTGGTGAAGTCGGGCGTGAAGGAACTGCTGGTTATCTCGCAGGACACCGGTGCTTACGGGGTGGATGTGAAGTACCGCACCGGTTTTTGGGGAGGACGCCCGATCAAGACCCGGATAAACGATCTGGCGCGTGCCTTGGGGGAGCTGGGCGTGTGGGTGCGGCTCCACTACGTGTATCCGTATCCGCACGTCGATGAGCTGGTGGCCCTGATGGCCGAGGGAAAGATACTCCCGTACTTGGATGTTCCCTTTCAGCACGCCAGTCCGCGCATTCTGAAGTTGATGCGGCGGCCGGCGAACATGGAGAAGAACCTCGATCGCATCCGGCGCTGGCGCGAGGTCTGCCCGGATCTCGCCATTCGCAGCACTTTCATCGTGGGATTTCCGGGTGAAACGGAGGCCGATTTCGCGGAACTGCTGGCGTTCCTGGAGGAGGCGCAACTTGACCGGGTTGGCTGTTTCGCCTACTCACCCGTGCAAGGCGCTCAAGCCAACGAGCTGCCCGACCCGGTGCCCGAGGAGGAAAAGGAAGTGCGCAGAGCGCGCTTCATGACGCTGCAGGAAGAAATCAGCACCCGCCGCCTGGCTAGCAAGGTGGGTCGCGTGCTCACCGTGCTGGTGGACGAGTTGCGGGACGAGCAGGCGATTGCAAGATCCAGCGCGGATGCTCCGGAAATCGACGGTGTCGTTCACGTTCGAAGCGCTCCCCAGCTCCGCCCCGGCCAGTTCGCGACAGTCCAGGTCACGAAGGCGGACGCCCACGATCTGTACGCGGAACCGCTCGCGGAGCGCTGATCGTTCGCTGCGGCCGGCGCCACACGCCCCCTCCGTCGACATGGCACTACGCGACCGGATCAAAGCGCGCGCGGCGCTGCTCAAGCGTGACGTCCTGGCATTGTGGTTTGCGGTGCGCGACCCGCGCACGCCCTGGTCCGCAAGGGCGCTGGCGCTGCTGGTGGTGACCTACGCGCTGTCTCCCATCGACCTGATTCCGGACTTCATCCCGGTGCTCGGATATGTCGACGAGCTGCTGCTGCTGCCACTCGCGATCTGGGCCATTTTCAAGCTCGTTCCACGCGAGGTTCTCGCCCAGTCGCGGGCCATGGCCGAGGACTGGCTGGCAAGCGGCCGTCGGCCGCCTCGCAGCCGCGTGGGAGCGGTGCTCGTGATCGCTGTGTGGGTCGTGCTGGTCTGGTGGCTGATCGCCCTTTTTGCGCCCTCGCTCGGTTTCGTGCTCAATTCAAACCGCGCGTAAACAGGAAGTTGTTGTCCGCGTGCGGAATATGGCACGAGAAGCACGCCTTGCCTCCGTCCTTCACCACGCGGGCGCCGGGGTCGCCCCCCTTGAATGCCTCGAACCCCCAGCCTCCGGTTTCCTTGAATCGGGTTTCGTCACGAAGCATCACCGCTACGACCTTACGCGCGCCCTGAGTGATCGTCTTGTTCTCTCCAGTCTCGTACTTGAACCGATCCACGGCGAACATCGCGCCGTCCCGGAACTTGCCGGATTTCAGCCCTTCCACGGCCAGTTCGTTGGCGTACACGTGCTGAATGCCGACATTGCCTTCGGGAACGTGCCCCTCGAGATTCACCGTGCTGTGGTGGTGGTACCACGTGCGATATCCGCTGGGAAAGGGAATTTCGCCCTCGGCGGCGAACGCGGTCGCGACAGCCGCGGTACAGGCCAGAAATACGATGGATGCAGGTTTCATTGCTCCTCCTGATCGACAGATCTTGCGTGTGCAAGCCGATGTCATTGCACGCGAACCATTCTAGGAAACTCTCGCCGTATCGATCTACGGGATTGACGCGAAAACGCCGCACGAGAATCACGTAATGGGCACTACAGATTTTCCTGAGAGCCCTGGACGACTGCTCACACTCTCGCACCGCAGGTAGCCCGGGCACGCGCGAAGAATCGGCGGACCTCCCCCAGATCGCGGGTCCGGGTCATCGGCGGCAGGCTTTGCCAGATGCGGCGGCCATAGGGTTTGGAAACCAGGCGGGGATCGCAGATCATGAGCACGCCCCGATCCGCTTCGTCCCGGATCAGCCTGCCGGCCCCCTGTTTCAGGGTGATGACTGCCTGCGGGAGCTGGTACTCCAGAAAGGCGCTGCGTCCCTGGCTGTTGATCTGCTCGATGCGCGCTGCGAGCACCGGATCGTCGGGTGGGCTGAACGGCAAGCGGTCGATGATCACCAGGGAGAGCGCTTCGCCGCGCACGTCCACCCCTTCCCAGAAGGAATGGCTGCCAAGGAGCACCGCATCGCCCAGCCGGCGGAACCGCTCCAGCAATTCGCTCTTTGCGGCCTCGCCCTGCATCAACAACGGGTAGCGCATGCCCATGCGACGCATGCCAAGCTCCAGCAAACCGCGCGCTTCGCGCATGGCGCGCAGGCTCGTGAACAGGAAAAACGCCCTACCCTCGGCCGACTCGATCACGGGCAGGGCAGCATCCACTACCGCCTCCGTGTAGCGGGCGCTGTTCGGGTCGGGCAGGCCCGCGGGTACGAATAGCAGCGCCTGAGCGGCGTAATCAAACGGGCTGTCCCAGGCGATCGCACGCGCGCCTTCGAGACCCATTTCCCGCTGGTAATGGCTGAAATCGCCGCGCACCGAGAGCGTTGCGGAGGTAAAGATCCACGTCCGTGGATTGCCGGCGATCTGCCGCTGGAAGATCTCGCCGATCGCAAGCGGGGTGGCGTTCAGATGCACCGAGAGCGCGAACGTCTCGGTCCATCGTACCCACGACGGATCGGCCTGGTCACGCCAACGCGCCAGACGCTCCTGGGTGTGAAGTGCGCGCATCCAGCAATTGTGCAGTCCTTCGCTGCGCTCGGCGTGCGCTTCCAGCGTAGCGGCCAGCTCCGCCAGCTTCGAGCTGAGCGCGTCGAGTGCGTCCCGAACGTCGCCTCGGCTGGCCAGGGCTGAATAGGTCTGGCGCCCACCCTCTTCCCCAAAGCACAGGCGCAGGTCCCTGGCCGCCTTCTCCAGGGCCTGGGCGGCAGCGGGCAGCCGAGGACTGTCACGCGCCGAGGAGGCGGCTTCCATGCGGGCATCCCGCGCCAGCTCCACCAACTGGGCTGTGGATATCGAATCCCCGAAAAACAGACTCGCAATTTCGGGCAACTGATGGGCTTCGTCGAAGATTACCGTGTTGCACGCGGGCAGCAGTTCCGCCACGCCTTCGTCCCGCAGCATGACGTCGGCGAAGAACAGATGATGGTTCACCACCACGACATCCGCTTCCATGGCGCGTTTGCGCGCCTCCAGAACGAAGCACTTCCGGTAATGCGGGCAGTCCGAACCCAGACAGTTGTCGCGGGTGGAAGTCACCATCGGCCAAATGGCGGCATCTTCCGGCACTTCCGCAAGATCGTTGCGGTCCCCGCTCGTGGAAGTACGGGCAAAACGCTCGATGAGCGCCAGGTGCGCCAGATCATCCCGCGACAGGAAACGCCCCTCGGCTGCGGCGCGCTCCAGGTGATAGTGGCAGACGTAATTGGCCCGGCCCTTGAGCAATGCCACGGTGACGGGTACCTGGAGGGCCTTGCGCACCATCGGTATATCGCGGTCGAACAACTGGTCCTGGAGTGTTTTGGTACCGGTCGAGACGATGACCTTTCCGCCTTCGAGCAGGGCGGGCGCAAGGTAAGCGACCGTCTTGCCGGTTCCGGTGCCCGCCTCCACGATCAGCACCGAGCGGTCTCTGATCGCCTGCAACACGGCCTCGGCCATCTCGAGCTGCTGTCGGCGCGCCTTGTAGTCCGGAATCACTCGAGCCAGAGGCCCGGAGCCGGAGAAGAAATGCTGGAGCTGCAAGAGGTTTCCTACGGTTCGCTGGTCGAAGTCTAGACGATGGCAGCGTTGGCCGTCGCGTTGCGTGCCTGCGCGAGTTGCGCGTCCGAAGCTTCCTGCCTTGACCGGGACGTCGCCGCTAGAATTGCCGTTTTAACACCTTGGCTCAGGCCCACCGTGTCCGTTCCCGAGTTCGATTTCGACAGGCAGATCGACCGACGCGCCACCAGTTCCGTCAAGTGGGAGAAGTACCGCGGCCGCGATGTGATTCCGATGTGGGTGGCGGACATGGACTTCGCTACCGCGCCCTGCGTCGTCGAGGAGCTGGAGCATCGCATCCGGCATGGCGTGTTCGGTTACACGCAGGTGCCGGAGGAGCTGCCTCATGTGATCGCCGCCGCGATGTTGCGCGATTTCGACTGGCGGATCGAGCCCGACTGGATCGTCTTTCTGCCCAGCCTGGTCGTCGGATTGAATGTTGTGTGCCGGGCGTTCGCCCGGGAAGGCGAAGAAGTGATCACGGCAGTTCCAATCTACCCGCCGTTTCTTTCAGCGCCGGAATACGGTAATCGAAACTGCATCCGCGTACCGCTGCGCGAGAAGGATGGACGCTGGTATTGGGACCTGGACGCGCTCGAAGCCGCCATCACGGCAAAAAGCCGGGTCCTGCTCGTGTGCAGCCCACACAATCCGACCGGCAGGGTTTGGAACGCCGAAGAATTGCGTGCGGTCGCCGGACTCGCTGTACGTCACGGGCTGATCCTGGTGTCGGATGAGATCCACGGCGGGCTGGTGCTGGACACCGAAAAGCGTCACGTGCCCATGGCCAGCCTGGATCCCTCCATCGCCGGACGCACCGTTACCCTCATGTCGGCCAGCAAGACCTTCAATCTGCCGGGGCTCGGATGCGCCTTCGCGATCGTTGCCGATCCGGCGCTCCGAGCCCGACTGCAGCGGACGATGGCCGGCATCGTGCATCACGTGGGTGCGCTGGGCCTGTTCGCCACTCTGGCGGCCTATCGGGACGGCCGCGAGTGGCAGTTGGCTCTGTGCCATTACTTGAGAGGCAATCGCGACCTCGTGGAATCCACGATCGGGACGCTGCCCTCGCTCCGCGTGTACCACGTCGAAGCGACGTACTTGGCATGGATCGATGCCCGGACATTGCCTGGCGGCAATCCAGTACAGCGTTTCGAGCAGGCGGGCGTGGGCTTGTACGACGGTGCACTGTTCGGCGGGCCTGGATTCGTGCGGCTGAACTTCGCCTGCCCGCGCCCTCTCTTGCGCGAAGCCCTGTCTCGACTGCAGCGCGCCCTGGTCTAGAAGCGTCCCATGAGCGTCAGTCTGAAACTGCGCGGCTCCACCGGATGAAAATGAATGTCAGACACCGGTGCCGGTTCCGTCAACAGACGGGATTCGTAGAAGTATTCGATGTCGGCCGCCTCGCGGTCGAACAGGTTGAACACATCGAGCACCATGTTCCATCGCCGGTCGAAGCGATAGCCGGCGCGGAAATTGACGAGCGTCGTGGAGGAAGACCGCACCGAGTCGTCCTCGATGAGAGGGCGCGGACCGAAGTAACGCAGGATCACGGAACCGGACCAGCGTCCCAGGTCGGTTACCGTTGCGCCGGCGGAGACCACTTTCTCGATCGAGCCGGGAATACGGTTGCCCGCCGGATCGTCATCGGTAAACCTCGCGCGCGATGCCGACACGTCCAGATCGAGCAGGAGCCACGGCCTTGCGATCCAGTGATTGCTCCATTCGACGCCGCGGCGCCGACTCGGTCGGCTGGCCTCAGTCGTTCCCGCATCGCCGATGAACAGCAGCTCGGAGTCCAGTGTCAGTTGCCACAGCGCGAACGTGCTCTGTAGCCCGCCAAAGATTTCCGTCTTGACGCCGACCTCTTCCCCGCGCGCCTTGACCAGCGGCGTCACGGGATCAGCCGGTGTGGCAAGCGTTGGATCGTTCGGGTCCAGCCTGATGACCGTCCCGCGCGCGTCGTTGCTGTGAAATCCATAGCCGAAGTTCGCGAAATACTCGGTTCCGGCCCAGGGACCGAGCACCAGTGAGACCTTGGGCGAAAAGATGCGATCCTTCAGGCTGCCCGAGTTCGCGGAGATGCTGCTATCCACGTCGAAGCGGTAGAAATCGGCGCGCATGCCCGTCACCGTTCTGAACCAGTCGGTCCACTGAGTCAGGTTTTCGGCGTACAGGGCTGCGCTGCTTTCGCTGACCGAATCTTCCCGCACCGTGCTCAGCCGTTGCCGCGCTCTGGTCTTGTACAGGGCCACAGTGCCGATATCATCGTGTCGCACCTGCAGGCCCAGAGTGGTGGCGCTGCGCCGGCCGAGCAGGCCGTGGACGAATGCAGCGCGCGGGTGCAGGCCGAGCACCGTCCGGTCGTCAGCCTGCTCGAACTGGTCGCCGTTGACGGGATCGTCGAGAAAGTAAGTGAAATTCGACCACAGATTCAGCTTGTAGCGGATTGCGTAGGCGTCCGCGGCCAGTTCCAGCGCGTCGGAACGATCAAAAAGGCTGGTCGACAGACTGTAGCGATAGGACTCGCCGCC
This sequence comes from Burkholderiales bacterium, assembly GCA_035560005.1. Taxonomy (NCBI): domain Bacteria; kingdom Pseudomonadati; phylum Pseudomonadota; class Betaproteobacteria; order Burkholderiales; species Burkholderiales bacterium. The sequence continues at coordinate 61,998 of DATMAN010000057.1, forward strand.
GTCGGTGGGATCGAGCGCGTCGAAACGACCGATCAGTCCCTGCTCGACCGCGCGACTGGCAATCTGGTCAGTGGAGTTCCAGTCGGCGCCATAGGCCATCCCGGTGATGCGCAAGCCTCTGGCTTGCGACCCGCGCGAATAGCGCAGAAGCGCATTGACCTTGCCGTAGTCGTTGGGGTTGGTCCAGGGACCGTCGTTGTGCAGATATTCGAAGGCGTAGAGCAACCGGCCATCCGCGACTTCAGGCGCAGCGGCAGCCACACCGCGATGAAAACCGAAACGCCCCGCGCTGAGCGAACCGAATGACGAGTCCGGTGCGTCCACCAAGGCGATGTCGGCTGCGCCTGCGGAAGCGAAATCGCCGTCAACAGCCCGGTAAGGTCCTTTGCGGTATTCGATCCGGGAGACCAGTTCCGGTATCAGGAAGCTCAGATCGGCGTAACCCTGACCGTGGCCATGCGTGCGCAGATTGACGGGCATGCCGTCCACCGTGATCGCGAAGTCGGTGCCGTGGTCAAGGTTAAAGCCGCGCAGGAAGTACTGATTGGCTTTCCCCTCTCCGCTGTGTTGCGTCACGATGACACCGGGCACGAATTCCAGAACCTCGCCGGTACGGAGAATGGGTCGGGTATCCGCCCGCTTCGAGGTCACTGTGCCTGCGCTCGCTGAATCGGTCGTGCCGATGCCCAGATCGTAGTGTCCGAGGACTTCGACTTCCGGCGCTACAAGCTTTTGCAATTGCTCTTGCTGCGCATCCTCGGCCATGACACTGGCGGCGAAGAACGCGCCCGCCAGCCAAGTGGCGCGAGCGCACGCAATCCTCTGGCCATGTCTGAACATTTTGTTGAATCCTCCCCCGATCGGATACAACTTCTTGTTTGTAAACTTTGTTTCTTTTCTTACAAAGTTTGTTTTTTGTAGGATATATCATCCCTGCGCAGCTGGGAAGCCGGCGGAATCAGTTACCATGCGCTACCCTGGGGACAGGAAAAATGGAAAGATTCACGATCTCTCTCAGCGATGAGCTCGCGCAGCAGTTCGACGAACTGCTCAAAAAAAAGGGGTATCAGAACCGCTCCGAAGCGGTCAGGGATATGGTCCGGACCGAGCTGGCTGCCGCCAGCATTGAACGCCATGAAGCACCGTTCTGCGTGGCTGCCCTGTCCTACGTGTACAACCACCACGCGCGAGACCTCGCGGAGCGGCTCACCGAACTGCAGCACGCGCACCACGACATCGTGCTGTCCTCGATGCACGTCCATCTGGACCACGACAACTGCATGGAAACCCTGATCCTGCGCGGCGCAACGGATCAGGTCAGCAAGTTCGCCCATACGCTGATGGCGGAGCCGGAAGTGCGCCACGGGCGGCTGAATCTGGTTCCTGTGGACATCGACAAGGGACAGCCTCACGGGCACGGTCAGGAGCACGGCCACGGTCTCGTGGGCCAGTATCACGTCCACAGCAAACCACGCACTTGAGGAGCGGACTTCACGCCCGCGCTTCAGTCGCCGAATCGAGGGATGCCCCGCCCAAGCCATGCCCTGCGGGCATGGGCGTCATTGCGCGCGCGCCGGATGTAGCGACGACCGGCGTGCGGGTAAACTCGCCAATCCGCGCGCGAGCCGGACCCGCGACGCGCTTCCGGACAGAAGACCCATGCCAGCCAACCCCTTGCTTTTTGCGCCGCTGCAGTTGCGCGGCGTCACACTCAAGAACCGTATCGTCATCTCTCCGATGTGTCAGTACTCGGCGAAGAACGGGCTCGCCAACGACTGGCACCTTGTCCACCTGGGGAAATTCGCATTGGGTGGGGCTGGGCTGGTGTTCACGGAAGCCACTGCCGTCGAGGCGAGAGGCCGAATTACGCACGGCGATCTCGGGATCTGGTCGGACCATCACGTGCCCCCCCTGCAACGCATTACGGCGTTCCTGAAGGGTCACGGCGCGGTGCCAGCCATGCAACTGGCGCACGCCGGCCGTAAAGCCAGCATGCAGCGCCCGTGGCACGGCAACGGCCCCCTGGACGACACCGACCGCCGCCGCGGCGAAGATGCTTGGGAAGTGGTGGCGCCGAGCCCCGAGCCGATGGATGCCGGCTGGCTCGTCCCTCACGAGCTGACCGTCGCCGAGATCCGCCAGGTGCAGGACGCCTGGGTCAGAGCCGCAAGGCGCGCGCTTGTGGCGGGGTTCGAGGTCATCGAACTGCACTCGGCACACGGTTATCTGGGTCACGAGTTCCTCTCGCCGCTTTCCAATAAACGGCGCGACGAGTACGGCGGTGATCTGCGGGGCCGCATGCGCTTCACCCTCGAGCTGGCGGAGGCGGTGCGAGCGGCCTGGCCGCAGGACAAGCCCCTGTTCGTGCGCGTGTCCTCCGTCGACGGAATAGACGGCGGCTGGTCGCTCGACGATACGGTCGCGCTCGCGCGCGAGCTGAAGGCGCTCGGAGTGGACGTGCTGGATTGTTCCTCAGGCGGGCTCAAGGGCGCGGCGACGGCTGCCCGCATCAAGCGCTCGCCGGGGTTCCAGGTTCCGTTTTCGGACCGGGTACGACGCGAGGTCGGCATGAGGACCATGACGGTCGGGTTGATCCTCGAGGCCCATCAGGCCGAAGCTATCCTGCAAGCCGGTCAAGCGGACCTCGTCGCGATCGGTCGCGAAGCGCTCTATGACCCCAACTGGCCCCTTCACGCCGAAGTTGCATTGGGCGTCGAAGGCGAGTACGAGTCCTGGCCGGTGCAATATGGCTGGTGGCTGGAGAAGCGCCGCCACATGCTCGGATACGAACCCAAAAGGAAGGATGCAGCTTAGTCAGGTGCGGCACTGCCAGGCTTTCCACCGCGCCCCCGCGTCGTTACGCTTGCGTCGTCAGCGACTCTGCTCTAACTAGCCGCCCCCAATCATGCCTGCCGTCGGAATGAACCATTTCACCGTGCTCTCGGACGATCTGGAGCGGAGCCGGGACTTTTACATGACCGTGCTTGGACTGCAGGAAGGTCATCGTCCGCCCTTGGGCTTTCCGGGCGCCTGGCTCTACTGTGACGGCCAGGCGGTGCTGCACATCATCGCCGGCCGAAAGCTGCCCGAGCCACGCGCTGGCGTGCTCGACCACATGGCCTTCAGCGCAAAAGATCTAAAGGGTACGGTGGAGAAGCTGCGATCGCGCGGTGTTCCGTACGAACTGCGCCGACAGGATGAATCCGGGACATGGCAGCTCTTCTGCTTCGACCCGAGCGGCGCCAAAGTGGAGCTGGACTTCCCGCCCAGCGAACCGGCGCCTGACTGACCGGCACCCGCCAGATGACGAAAAAAAGGCCCGCATTGAGCGGGCCTTTGCGCGTAAAAGGGCAAGCCGCCCGGGGAAGTGGGCATGTTCGATCGCAGCGCAGCGCCGCTTTAGCGGCGCTTTGGCCATGCCAGCGCAACGCGCTACCTGGCCCGAGGATCCAATCTGCGCACTTCGGCCCGCCGCCGCGCCGCGGGGACGCCACTGTCGTGGGTTCCGTACGCACACGCCCACAGCAAGGGAGGTCGGCTGCGAACGCAAACGCCGGAGAGAACGACGAGGCAGTCAGGCCCTGCCGGAGCGGCTTACCGAAAGTCAGCTTCACCCGGTCGGCGAACACTTTGTGTACCGGCCTGTGAAGACGCTCAAGAAGGTAGCCAAGTTCTGCAGAAAGATCAAATCTATCAAAATGATAGATTTGAAATACATCCTGAAATCAGCCTGTTGCCGGTGTCCCCCCAAGGAAATTCCATGGAACTTCAATCGCCGTGCCTACCGTGCGGCCGGCGATCAGCCGGCCCGCAGCGCGGGGATCCTCTGGAACTCGGCCCGCAGGAAGTCCACGTAGGCGCGGACCTTCGCCGAGAGATGTCGGCCCGAAGGGTAGACCGCGTGAATATCCATCAGCGTCGGCGCAAAGTTGGTCAGGATCGCCCGCATGGCCCCCGACTCGATGTCCTTCTGGGCGATCCACTCCGGGGTCACCGCAACGCCAAGGTCATTGAGCACGGCCTGGCGGATTGCCTCGCCGTTGTTGGTTCGGAAGTTCCCCGACACCTTCACGCGGATCTCTTGCCCATCAGGACCCTGGAACATCCATTCGTTTCCGGTCGACAGATAGGCATAGAGGATGCAATTGTGGTGTACCAGCTCCTGCGGGGTCTTTGGAACCCCGTGCTTCTTGAGGTACGCCGGTGTCGCCACGGCCACGCGCCGCGTCTTCCCCAGGCGGCGCGCCACGAGGTTCGAGTCGCCCAGGCGTCCGATGCGGATGGCCACGTCGACACCCTCCTCCACGACGTCCACGAATCGATCCACCAGCGCGAGATCGACCTCCACCTCGGGATGCAGCTTCTGAAACTTCAGGGTAAGCGGTCCGACGTACATCTGACCGAGCGCGATCGAAGTGTTGATCTTCAGCAGGCCTGCCAGCTGGCCCTGCAGCCTTCCCAGATTGGCTTCCGTCTCGCGCACCTGGTCGAGGATGCGCTTGCAGGCTTCGTAGTATTCGCTGCCCGCCTCCGTCAGGCTCAGTTGCCGTGTACTGCGGTTGAGGAGCCGGACCTTGAGCTTGTGTTCCAGCGCCGAGAGCTGCTTGCTGACGGTGGGCTGGGTCATGTCCATCTCTCGCGCCACCGCCGAGAAGCTGCCGGTCTCGACGATTCGGACGAACAACTCCATGGCGGTCAGTCGATCCATGCGCCGACCTCCTCACCTTGCTTGTGGCGCGGTTTCCTGGCGCGCCTGCCCTGCCGAAGGTGCGACAGTCCGGTTCGTGGCGCGCCCGTCGATCTCCCGCGGCGTCGACCGAGGCAAGGATTCGATCGTGCGCTCGCGCCGGTAGTACTCGATCCAGTGACCGATCTCGCCTTCCCTGGCCTTGACGGCGGCATCCTCCGCCGCGCCGGCGGATGCCGCCATCAGCACCCACGCGACCATGGCCAGCCTCAAAGCGGCTGCCCGGACATGCACGCGTCGTACACCATGTCCCCGAATACCTGCTCGCTGAGCGCTGTCGCCTCTGCCCCGCGTGCCACCAGCCAGGCGTACGCTTCATCGAGCGCGCGACCCACGAACGCGATCTCATTCTCGGTTTCGTCGCCTTTCCAGTGCACTTTGATCTGGTCGCGGGGCGTTCCTTGCTTGAAATAATAGTGCGCGAGTACCTGCAGTCTTGCGGTGTAGACGCAACGCTCGGTCTTGCTCATCTGCGTGATCCGGTCGGCCACGGCGGGAAAACTGACGAAAACCAGCGATAACAGGCAGACAATCGATTTCTTCATGAGGATCCTCGCACTCGTAATGCGCCGTGTTGCAGCACGCCCGAGTCTAGCAGAAGCCCTGCTCTCGACTACAATGGGACGCAGGATGCCCGCTCCGCCGGGGGTCCGACATGCGGCGCTCGCAACGCAGGCGGTTTCCTCAGACTGAGGGGGCAAATGAACAGACTGACCGTGCTTCTCGCTGGCGTCTTCGCTCACACCCTGTTCGCTCCCGCGCTCGCGCATCCGCCCACGCTCGCGGAATGCCGGGAAGGAGGAGAGTTCATCCGGCACGCGGCGATGTCGCGCGACAACGGGATCACCAAGCAGGTTTTCATGGACAGGCTCGCGCAAGACATCGCGCTGGTACAGGCGTTCCCGCCGGACCTGCGCTGGTTCGTGCAGGACGACTACGACGTGCGCTTTCTGACCGCCGCGGCCGAACGGGTCTTCGATGAGCCGAGCGAACCGCAGCGGCACGAAGCGGTCTTCGTGCGCGACTGCCTCGAGGCCACCGTATGGAACCGCGATCGGTAGTTACGCCCGGTTGCGGCCTGAGGGATCGGTCGACTTGAGCGCCGACATGGCTTCCTGGAACTGCTCGATGGGAGCCTCGTCAACCGTGTAACCCGCTGCTCTGCGCGAGGGACGATAGCCCTGCGCGGCGTAGAGATCCTCCTGCAATTCCTCTTTGTCCAGCACCGCGACCGGGAATCGCCAGAACGCGCGTTCGACGGTCAGGCCCGTTGTCTTGCGTACTTCGTCGATGACGGCCATTTCCAGCATGTGGGAGCTGCGCAGTTTCTCGCTCGGCCTCGCCTCCACCAGCACGACGAAGCGACGCCCACCGAGGACCGGATAGCTCGTCACGTGGGCATCGATGGCATTGGCCTTGAGGTACCCGGAGGCCGACTCGGCGACCCGGCGCATCGCCGCCCGCGCCCGGCGATCTCTGATCTTCAGAAAAAGGATGTAGCCCAGCAGCGTGATCACCGTCGCCGCCACGACGTACAGGGCCTGAAGATTGAAAACGATACGGTCAACATGGCTGCTCGGTCAAGCGGCCACGCTGGGCCGGATGCCCTGGGTTGTCATGCCACTTGCGACAAGCTGCGCACATACCATTCCATGGCTTCCTCGAGGCCTTCGCGAACGCGATGGGTAGGGACGTAGTCGAGGAGCTTGCGGGCCTTGGAGATATCCGCTTGAGAGTGACGAACATCGCCTTCCCTGAAATCCCGGTAACGCGGCCGAGTATCGCGCACCTGCGGAAAATGCTTCGCCAGCAACGCCCGTTGGAGCTCGAACAGCTCGTTCAGCGTGGTACGTTCGCCCACAGCGACGTTGTATACCTGATTGAGCGCTTCCGGCTCATCAGTCATGGCGGCCAGCAGATTCACCTGGATCGCGTTCTCCACGTAGCAGAAGTCACGGCTGGTCTGTCCGTCGCCGTTGATGTAAACCGGCTCGCCGCGAATGAGTTGGGCGATCCACTTGGGGATCACCGCCGCATAGGCGCCCTCGGGATCCTGGCGTGGACCGAATACGTTGAAGTATCGAAGACCGATGGAAATCATCCCGTAGCAGCGGGCGAAGACATCGGCGTACAGTTCGTTCGCATATTTGGTAACGGCATAGGGCGAAAGCGGCCTGCCGATCGCCTCTTCCACCTTGGGTAGAGCCGGGTGGTCGCCGTAGGTGGAACTGGATACGGCGTAAATGAACCGGCCGACACCCGCATCGCGCGCCGCGACCAGCATGTTCACGAAGCCCGTGAGATTGGTTCCGTGAGTCATCAGCGGGTCTTCTATGGAGCGCGGGACGGAGCCCAGAGCCGCTTGATGAAGCACGTATTCAACCCCATCACAGGCTCGGCGGCAGTCCGCCAGACTTCGGATATCGCCCTCGATAAAGGCAAAGTTGCGCCACGCCTGCGGACCGACTGTTGCCTTCACTTCCTCAAGGTTGCGGGCATGGCCGGTCGCGAAATTGTCGAGACCGACGACCTTCTGGCCAAGCTTGAGCAGCGCTTCCAACAGGTGCGAACCGATGAACCCGGCGACACCGGTGATCAGCCAACGCCGCGGGCGCTCCCGAATCTGCTGCTGAATCTCCAGGTAGCGTGACATGCACAGAGAGCCGTGGAATCACAACCGCCAGACGGTGAGGCCCGCTTTCTGCAGCGCCTTGAGGTCGAACTGGCTCTTGACGTCGATGAAGCACCCTCGCTCGACCACTTTCGTGAGGTAATCGGCCAGCGATCGCTCCAAGAACCGTCGATGCGCCACTGCCACAACGATGGCATCGGCCCGCGGCAGTGATTCCCAGGGCACGAGATCCAGACCGTACTCGTGCCGCGCCTCGCCGGCATCGGCCACGGGATCGTGCACATGAACATGCATCCCGTAGGATTTCAGTTCGCTGATCACATCGATGACTCGCGTGTTGCGGATGTCAGGGCAGTTCTCCTTGAAGGTCAATCCCAGCACATTGACCTGCGAGCCCTTGATGTGCGAGCCGTTGCGAATCATGTGTTTGACGGTCTGCTCGGCGATGAACTTGCCCATTCCGTCGTTGATGCGACGCCCCGCGAGAATTACCTGTGGGTGATACCCGATCTTTTCCGCCTTGTGGGTGAGATAGTAAGGATCGACCCCGATGCAGTGCCCGCCAACGAGCCCAGGCCGGAAAGGAAGGAAGTTCCACTTGGTGCCGGCGGCCTGCAGCACTTCCAGAGTGTCGATGCCCATGCGGTCGAAGAGGATGGCCAATTCGTTCATCAACGCGATATTGAGATCACGCTGGGTATTCTCGATCACCTTGGCCGCTTCGGCCACCTTGATGCTCGATGCACGGTATACGCCCGCCGTCACGATCTCCTCGTACAGCCCCGCCACCTTATTGAGTGTTTCTTCACTGTCGCCGGAAACCACTTTGAGGATCTTCGGCAACGTGTGCTCTTTGTCGCCGGGATTGATGCGCTCCGGAGAGTAGCCGACGTGGAAGTCCCGCCGCCATTGCATGCCCGAGAACTTCTCGAGGATGGGGACGCACACCTCTTCTGTCGCACCCGGATAGACTGTCGATTCGTAGACGACCGTCGCGCCGCGCTTCATGAATTTTCCGACCGATTCGCTGGCGCCCGTCAATGCGCCCAGATCCGGCTGGTGCGCGGCATCCACCGGTGTTGGAACAGCCACGATGATGAAATCGGCCTGCCCGAGCGCTGCAGGGTCTGTGGTCACGCTGAGCAGTCGAGCGGCGCGCAGCTCCTCGCTCGACACCTCTCCAGTTGGATCGATGTGCCGTCGATAGCTCTCGACCTTGGCTTCCGACAGATCGAAGCCGATGGTCTTGCGCTTTTTTCCGAACTCCACCGCAAGCGGTAACCCGACGTATCCCAAGCCAACGACAGCAACGACGCTCATGATTCGCACCTGTTCATATCCGCATGGTCTGCCACCGAATCGGCATAATGCAAGAACCACGTTCGGCAAGTGGTCTGGAGATGAATCTCACGAAGCTCGCGGTTTGCCTTTCACGAATGACACCGAGGAAGACGCATATTGTCTTGCCCCTGCTACTCATGATTGCGCTCTACTGGTTATCCTCTATCCCGGGCACGCCGATGCCCGATGAAGCTGCCGTCCACAGGCTGTTTCTCTGGATTCCGCCCTCTGTGCAGAATCTGTTGCACGTCCCGACCTATGCCGGCCTCACGCTCGCTTGGCATTGGGCGCTGCAGGCGTGGCTGCGAAGCCGGATCATGGGCGCAGCCAGTGCTGGCATGATCGCTTCGCTTTTTGGTTTGTTCGATGAATGGCATCAGTCCTTCGTGCCAGGCCGTTATGCCTCACTCACCGACCTCGTGTTCAATCTCGTCGGAGTTGCGACGGGGCTTTGGTTTGCCATTCGGATCGGACTACAGACCGGGAACTTTCCCTCCACAGAGGCAAAGGGTCCGGGTGCCCTCCCGCCTGATTGATTTTCACATTCTGTTCAACGTTTCAAACACCTGTTCAGCGAAGAGCCCGTGTCTGTTGACGTGCAACAGGGCCTGCCATGACAGATGGAGAGCTTGCCTCTGCAGCCCCGTGGTCGAGCCATCGCCTCAGCACCGTCGCAATGCGTTCGGCAGCCTGTCCGTCCCATAGCTCCGGCACTCTTCCCGCTTTCCCGCCCGTGCGCAAGATGTCTTCAACGGCGGCGAGAATACGCGCGCGATCGTTTCCAACCACCACGTTAGTGCCTTCCTGCACCGTTATCGGACGCTCAGTAGTATCGCGCAGGGTGACGCAAGGCACTCCAAGGGCTGTCGTCTCCTCTTGAATGCCCCCTGAATCGGTAAGGACCAGTCGTGCCGACTGCATCAGTCCGAGCATTTCGAGATAGCCCAGCGGCGGCAGCTTCAAGATCGACGAGCTGTCCAACAGATCGCCTAAGCCGTACTGGTCGATTTTGCCGCGCGTCCTGGGGTGGACCGGAAAGACCACCGGCAGACGCGTGCCCACATCCCGGATGGCAGCGAGCAGGCGCCCTAAAGTCGCAGGATCGTCCACATTGGAAGGCCGGTGCAGAGTGAGCACCGCGTAAGGCTTCTGCACCCAACTCGCGGCAGCTCCGTATCGGCACACGGTTCGAGCGGGCGGTATGGCATCCTTCAAGCTGTATCGCAGCGTGTCAATCATGACGTTGCCTACGAAGTGGATGCGAGCAGTTTCGATGCCTTCGCGCAACAAGTTCTCGCGCGCGCCTTTCTCCGTGGTGAACAGCAGCTCCGAAATCTGATCAGTGAGCACCCGATTGATCTCCTCGGGCATCGTGCGGTCGAAACTTCGCAACCCGGCTTCGACGTGAATCACGGGAACGCCCTTTTTGACCGCTACCAGGGCGCAAGCCAAAGTGGAATTCACGTCGCCCACGACCAGTACCGCCGCAGGCCTTTGCTGATCAACAACCGGTTCGAAACGCCGCATGATCTCGGCCGTCTGAACCGCATGCGAGGCTGACCCGACCCCCAGGTTGATGTCCGGCTCAGGTATTCCTAGAGCTTCGAAAAACTGATCATTCATGTCCGCGTCGTAATGCTGGCCTGTGTGCACCAGCCGTACCGGCAGTGGCGGCGCGCCGCTGCGCATCGCCCGGATGACCGCCGCGATCTTCATCAGATTGGGGCGCGCTCCCACGACACAAAGTATGGAAGCATCGGCTGCGTTCGGTAACGATGCCTTCATCGTTCCTGCTTGAGCCGCATTTCCGCCGGCGCGAATTCCTGGTGCATTTCGCTGATCACTTGCGCCACGTCTGCACCGGTAAATGCGTGCTTTTCGTCGAGATGGCCGAGGATCAGCAGACGATCGCAGAGCACGTTGATCCTCCGTGGAATCCCGCCGGTATGCTCGTAGATAGCCGTGAAAGCATCGTTGCTGAAGGATGGATCGTTCCGCCAGCCTACAGTCTGCAGACGGTGCAGGATGTAGGCTTTCGTTTCCGCGGCATCCATCGGTCCTAGGTGGCACGAAGCGATGATTCGCTGGCTGAGCTGTTCCATTTCTGGTTTCTGCAGCGTCCTGCGAAACTCGGGCTGTCCGAGCAGAAAAGTCTGCAGCAAAGGCCTCCCGCCGGTCATGAAGTTCGAGAGCATTCGCAGTTCTTCCAACGATTTCGCCGGAAGATTCTGTGCCTCATCCACGATCAGAAGTACTCGCTTGCCCTTCTTTTGACAGGCAAGCAGGAACTGTTCGATCCGGTTGAGCAGGACCGCCTTGCTGTTTTCCTGCGCCAACCCAAACGCCGAGGCCACCATGCGCACGAGGTCGTCGGCTTCAAGGCTCGTACTCACCACCTGCGCAAGCACCAGGGATTGTGACGTCAGCTTGCGGGCGAGGGTGCTGGCAAGCATGGTCTTTCCGGCGCCGATCTCTCCGGTGATGACGATGAACCCCTCCCCTTGATGAATCCCGTAGGTCAGATAGGCCATGGCACGGCGATGACCCCAGCTCGGGAACAGGAACCGGGGATCTGGGCTGAGCTGAAAGGGCTTGGCCTGAAAGCGATAGAAAGCTTCGTACATGAAGCCTCAAAATGTCATTCGCGCTGTCGCGAACACCGCATTCTCCGTATAACTGAACACGCTGTCGCTCGAATCATTCTGCTGCCTGCGATAGTTCAGAGACCCGGAGAGTCGAGGTTGGAACTGTCTTGCCAGCCCCATTCCGAGAGAAAACACCCGATCGACGCGACCCGTGTCGGAAAACGCGTTGCGGGCATAGGTTCCACCCATGTTCCAGTCGTCGAAGGCCGTCAATCGCAGGCTCCATTGCACACCTGCGCCGACCTGTTCGATCGCGCTGCTGGTGCCGAAGTCTCCCGTTGCGGGCGCGGCCGCGTCAGCGTCCAGCCGCTCCCGCGTTTCTCCGAACACACTGAAAATCAAAACGTTCTTGACCCCCAACAGGCCCACAGACGCTTCTGCTCTCTTCAAGAGAAACAACTCGTTGGTGAGAAAGTTGATTGGAGTTCCCAACTCTGGACGAAGACCGGTACGTGCGATGAATTCCTTCACCGCCCTCTCCCGCTCCGCAGGGTCCGGTATTTGAGACAGAAACAACTGATCGAGAAGTCCCGGCGTCGCCGGAACCAGGAACTCCGAGCGAGAAGTGGTAATTTCTTCCCTATACTCAACGCCCCATGCAGTGAGACGAGTCCGGTGCCTGAAATCGAAGGAATAGCTAAGGTCGTGCAACCGTTCGCCGGCAGCGGCCACCAGGCGTGTGCGGGGCGATGGTGTCCACTCGAGTCCGGCGCTCCACCGTGGCCCTTTGGTTTCCGACCCCGGCACGCCCGATTCGTATCTCTCATAACCGGCTTGGGCAAGCAGCCTCATGGTCGCTGTGACCAGCCGCCCGGCGTTCGCCGAAACTTCTTCGGCAACGGTATCCTCCTCAGTGTCATAGCCGATCTTCTCCCTCCCATACCCGACATCCCAGATGAGGAGCCGGTAGGCGGGACCACTCCTCAAGCGCAGATTGATGGCGTCGGCGGCACTATCGGACAGGGTCGAAGGGTCGTCCGAGTTCACCACACTGTAGGTGTAACGTGCTTCTGCTCGCGCCTCGGAGCCGAAGTCACGTCTGACATAGGGGCTCACGGCATAAGTACCGATGGTGACGCGATTTCCCGTGAGGTTGACGTCGTCGATCGTGAGAGGGCCCTGGAGTGAGACGTTGTACCGATCTATATTGGCGAGGGCATCGACGAAGAGTAGCTGCTCAGCAAGCTCCGCGTTGCCGGTGGCGTTCAGCCGGTGGTAGATCTGATTCTCCTCCTGCGCGCGAGCATAGTACGTAAAATCCGGCGTGTACCGTGCATCGAGCTTCAGCCGTGCACCCGTGGCTGCGACCGAAATCCCGGGGCTGACTTGCGTCACCCAGTCCGCACGCTTCGATGCGTCCGGATCCAGCAATACGTTATCGGTATAGGTCTCTCTTACAGAAAGGGTGGGTGCGACGTCCCATTTGGCCGCCCAGACTGGGTTCAACAGCAACGCCGGCAGGGCGGCCGAAATCGGGAGCAGCCGCTTCGCATTCGAGTGGGTCCGTCCGATCTCGGGCCTGGCTGCCGGCCATCGACTGACGTCGGTTCTTGCCTTAGCCATAGCCCCCGTAGGCGTATCCCCGCCTGGGGGCTGGTCCTTTGTTGAGCACGAGGCCGGCGACCCTGTCGGGGTCAATATGGCTCAGTGCCGCTTTCAATGCAGCCTCCGAGGTCTTGCCTGCCTCCACCACGACAACGATTTGTCCCATCTGTCTCGCGAGTGTGCCCGCCTCGCTGGCCACGAGCAGTGGAGGCGCGTCGAAGACGATGACGCGGTCCCGATAACGCCGCGCCATTTCCTGCAGCAACCCTCGCATCGCCTCGCTCGCCAGAAGTTCCGTCGTGTGTTGATGTGCGCTGCCTGCGGGAAGCAGCGTGAGCTTGCCGACGTCGGTGCTCCACAGCACGTCCTCCAGCGGTACGCGCCCAGCCAGCACATCGATCAATCCGCGTTCCGCCTTCACGCCCAGCGCCCGTGGAATGCCCGGCTTGACGACATCCGCATCGACCAGGAGCGCAGTATGATCCATTTCCAGAGCGATGCTGATCGCAAGATTGACGGCGCAGAATGTCTTGCCTTCTCCCTCGAGCGCACTGGTGATCATGACAAGGTTCGCCGGTGCTCCGATCCTCGGATTGGCTGCGTTCGCGAGTATCTGCCGTTTGATGCGTCGGAAGCTCTCCGAGATCGGGCTGCGCTTTCCGTCGGGCGTAACCATGCGCTGCCGTTGCAGGTGTTCCCGGTCCACCCGCAGCATTCGCGTCGTCTTGCCGCCGGCGACCGAGGGCTTCGGTATTGCACTCAGTGCCCTGGAAAGATCGCCGGCGTCCGACGAAGCCATCGGCTCCCTTGGTTCGATGCGTCCGGAACGTTCACCGCTTTCGCTGACCGTGCGCTCGATCGCATCCAGCTCAGTAACCGCAATCTTGGCCTCGAGGAATTCAGAACCCTTGCCGCTTTCCGAGAATGCTCGTACGAGCACATCGTCTTCATTGCGAACAGTACGGTCTGCTTCCAGAGGTGACGGCCCGAAGTCCGGCGGTTCGCTCTTCTCGAGCAGCTTTGCCGCTCTTTCGATGATGCTCATGTCGATTACACCCTCGTTCCCGTCAATACGTAGGGCGCCATAACGGCCGCGTACACCGACAGCAGACCGACGAACGAAACCGCCAGTGCCGCAAGTCCCCACGCGCGGCGCCCCTTCTGCTCCTCGGTCCACCCCATCACCACGGTCCCCAAAACTGCCAGGCCGCTCACCTCCTTGAGCTTACGTTCATCGTAGAACGCAGGCTTCGCTTGTCCGAACAGGAAGGCAACACCCAGCCCGCCTCCCAGTGCCACAACCAAAACGAACGACAACAGCAGAGGCCGGCGGCTGGGTGTCATTGGCACCAGGGGAGGATCGATGACCCGGAAAGCCATTACGGCGTTGCTCGCTTCCATGTTCCCCGAGATCTGCGCCGACTCACGGCGCTTCAACAGATCGTCGTAGCGGGCCTTGGTCGCTTCGTAGTCCCGTGTCAACTGCTTGTATTCTGCCTCGACCCGCGGCAACGCATCGACAGCCGCTTTGAGTTCCGAGTATCGCCTGCGATGCTCCTGAACCCGGGTCCTCATCGCCGCTACGTTCGCTTCGGCTGAAGCCAGAGCGACAGTCAACTGCTCATAAACCGGATCGCGGGCCTGCGCGGGCGTCTGGGCGGGCAGTGCGATCTTTGGCTTGGCTTCGGCCTTCTTCTGCTCCTTCAACTGGGCAATCATGCGCACGAGCTGCACGATATCGGGATGCTGCTCGGTGTACGTGAGGCGCAGATTGTCGAGCTTTTGTTCGAGAGCCTGGATGCGGCTGTCGATTTCCGGTTGTTCAGGCTCCGTCTCGACATAATTGATCTCCTCCGGCACCAAGGCGCTGGCCGTATGCGCCGCAAGCTGATCCTTGATGGCGTCGCGAGAATTCTCGGCTTCTCTGAGCATGAGCTCGGACTGCGTCAACGCGCCTTTTGCATCCCATAGCTGCGCGAAGTAATCGCCCCCCTGACCGGGCAGAAGACCCACATACTTTCGCTTGAACTCCATGACCGCATTCTCGGCGGCCACCAGCTTTGCGTTGTATTCCTCGAGCTGATCGTCGATGAACCGTTGCGCCGAGTCGGTATCGCTGCGTTTGTTGCCGAGACTTCCCTCGACAAAGATGGTGAGGAGCGATTCGACCACCCGTTTCGCCGTATCGCGGTCCTTGTCGGCATAGGAGATCACGTACAGGTTTTCCCCGCCGGCGCGCTTGATGGTCAGCTCTTTCGTGAGACGAGCGACGAGCCGTTCCCGCTCCTCGAGCGTCTTGAGCCTGTCGTCCAGGCCGGTCATCTGGATCACCTTCTCGACATTGGGGACGCTGATAAGGGTCCGGCTCATCATTGCGACCATTTCATTGACATCGGGCTGCACTGCGAGTCCTTGCAGCAAGGGTCTCAGCACGGACTGAGTATCAACGTAGACGCGGGCGCTCGCTTCGTAGCGCTCTGGCATCCGATGTACGGCGAACCAACCACCCAAGGCAATCAACCAGGCAGTGGCCATCGCGTACCACCGAAAACGCCAGATCGCCCTCAGATAGCTAATCAGTTGATCGAACAGTTCTTGCATATCGAAACGCCGCCAAAAGCTACTGCAGGTGGCTAAAAGAAACTCTGTGGAATGACCAGGACATCGCCTGGACGCATCACCACATTGGCCGAAAGGTCACCGCCTTTGACGAGATCCTTCAGCCGCACCCCGAACTGCTGGGTTCGCCCGCCGCTCGAGCGCAGGATGCTCGCCTTGTTACCGTCCGCAAAATCCGTAATGCCTCCCACGGCGATCATGACATCGAGCAACGTCATGTTCTCCCGATAGGCGAGCGCTTGAGGTCTGACTGCTTCGCCAATCACGCGCACTTGTTGGCTGTAGGGCCCAACGAAAGTGGTCACGATGACCGTGACAACCGGTGTCTGCACATACTTGCCCAGCACGTTCTCGATGTCTCGAGCAAGCTGTGTTGCAGTCTTGCCGCTCGCGGGCAGATCTTCCACCAACGGTGTGGAGATCTTTCCGTCGGGCCGCACCGGCACGGTCATGGACAGCTCTGGATTGCGCCAGACGACGATGTTCAACGTATCGCCCGGGCCGATCAGATACGGGGGCATTTCGCCGGTTGCCGCACTCCGGCTTAGCGGTGGGTAGGTAGGTGCGCCGCATGCCGCGAGACCCAGCAGCAGCATCAGGGCGATAAATCCCGGACGCAGCCATGTTCTGACCCTCATAGCTTGCTCTCCTTCAACATGATTGATTGACCGGACGCTCTGGAGGCCGGCGCCTCCAGCACAGGCACCCAACCCAACAATGCGCAATTCAGTTGACGTCTAGTGGCGACGAGCGGCTCGCTGGCTGGGCTCCACGCCACCCGACTTGCACGGCTGCTCGACTCTCCTCGACGCCTGGCGGACTTGCCGTGCGGCGGTAAGACGGATATGTGTCGCTGACGAGCCCGGACGCGAGCGGGAGGGACCTTGTCTTCCTTCCGAACCGCTAGACGCAGATGACCGGAACGCGCCCTGCTTTGTGCCGGGCGGCGTACACCTTGGGATGCCTCCCCTCCAGCGTGCATTCGATCCTCCCTTGAAGAGCGGTTGCGTGTTCGCAAGTTACAGGCACGATCTTGACTAACTAGTTGAAATTATTACGTCGTGCTTTTGTTGATCTCGACCGAACGGTGCTTACGCCTTTGTCTTTTTTGATACTTGCGGCGAGACCTCCAGCAAGAACGCAAGAGTACCGGCGACGCAGCCTACTTGCAAAGGGTCTCGACCAGTTTGGCTTCAACGCGTGAGCCCTTCCGACAAGCTCGAACTCCGAGTGCGCCACTTCTTGTTCGCTGGAACAGCCTTCTTGTCGCATCGCAACGACACGAACCCTTTTCACTCGTTGTACCCGTACATTGCTCCCGCTGCGTGGAGCCGACGCCGTCACGCTCCTTCGGCTTGTCTCAACACAACGACACAAACCTGTCGAACGCGGAGTCAATACCGTCGCTTAAGTAATTGACCTAATGCTGTAAATTCACATTGGCACGGTAGGTGCAGTCGCTTCGCTTTGGCCAGGGCCTTGCGGCCCTTCGAATTGCATTCACCCGCGATCGCCCGGTGAAGCGAGGAGGAAGGCCAGACGAGGACCCCGATGAACCCGAAGCAGTACGCGCCATTTGCGACCAGCGACCTGAAAGACACCGCCAAGCGGCTTCCGCTGAAGCGCAGTTGGGTCCTCCGCTCAAGAACACTGCTGGCCACGTCTCTTCTGGCAGT
Source organism: Burkholderiales bacterium (assembly GCA_035560005.1). Lineage (NCBI taxonomy): Bacteria > Pseudomonadati > Pseudomonadota > Betaproteobacteria > Burkholderiales > Burkholderiales bacterium. The sequence continues at coordinate 79,203 of DATMAN010000057.1, forward strand.
GTTGACCGTGTTCAATCTTTCGGGGTGCGGGACCGGAGAAGCCGATCAGGCCGGTGCAGAGCTCGCCCAGACTGGAGAGGGTCCCGATTCCACGCCGCCTACGACTCCGACCGGAATTGCAGCAGCACCCGCTTCCCCTTCGCAGATCGATCTGAGTTGGAACGCCTCGACCGACAACGTCGGCGTCGCCGGCTACCGCATCTATCGCAACGGCACACTCCTCGTCACGCTCGGCAACATCACGACCTACCAGAACAACGGCCTGACCCCATCGACGACATATTCGTATACGGTCCAGGCCGTGGACACTTCGGGAAACGCCTCGGCCCAATCGCCGGCGGCAAGCGCAACCACACCATCCGCACCCGACACCACCGCGCCATCCATCCCAACCGGCCTGACCGCAACCGCCGTCTCGCCCTCTCAGATCAATCTGAGCTGGAACGCCGCCACGGACAACGTCGGGGTCACCAGCTACCGTGTCTACAGAAACGGCGCGCTCATTGCCACGCTGGGCAACGTGACCACCTACCAGAACACGGGACTGAGCGCCTCCACCTCCTACAGTTACAGGGTTCAAGCCGTTGACGCAGCCGGGAACGCCTCCGCTCAATCGGCAGCCGCAAGCGCGACGACACAGAGTTCCGACACCACCGCGCCCTCGACCCCAACCGGGCTCACGGCAACCGCCGTCTCGCCCTCTCAGATCAATCTGAGCTGGAACGCCGCCACGGACAACGTCGGGGTCACCACCTACCGTGTCTATAGAAACGGAACGCTCATTGCCACGCTGGGCAACGTCACCAGTTACCAGAATACCGGGCTGAGCGCTTCCACAACCTACACCTACAGGGTTCAGGCAGTCGATGCAGCGGGAAATGCCTCCGCGCAATCGAGTCAAGTAAGCGCAACCACGCTGGCCGTACCCGATACCGCGGCTCCATCGACGCCAGGCGGTTTGACAGCCACCGCTGTCTCGTCCTCCCGGATCGACCTCAATTGGACCGCCTCTACCGACAACGTAGGCGTGACCAACTACCGCGTCTATCGCAACGGAGCGTTGATCGCCACGCTGGGCAACGTCACCACCTATCAGAACACCGGCTTAAGCCCCTCGACAACCTACGCCTACACAGTCCAGGCGCTCGACGCAGCCGGCAATGCCTCCGGTCAGTCGGCCCCGGTGAGCGCGACCACGCTCGCCGCGCCCGATACCACGGCCCCATCGACACCCACCGGCCTCACCGCGACGGCGGTCTCATCATCGCAGATCAACCTGAGCTGGAACGCCTCCACCGACAACGTGGGTGTCACCGGTTACCGCATCTACCGCAACGGCACCTTTCTCGCCTCGGTCGGCAATGTCACCACGTACCAGAGCACGGGTTTAAACCCTTCTACGACGTATTCCTACAGGGTCGATGCGATCGATGCTGCGGGCAATGCCTCTGCCTTATCGACCGCTGCCAGCGCAACCACCCAGGCGGCCAGCGGTACCGCAACACTCGCATGGGATGCTGTGAGTGCCTCGAATCTGAGCGGTTACCGCATCTACTACGGAACTGCTCCGGGAACCTATATGCAGCCGTTGGGCCAGGGCATCAACGTGGGCAACGTCACGTCCTATACCGTCACGGGACTTACCAGTGGAACCCGGTACTACTTCGCGGCGACGGCTGTCGATACGTCAGGTAACGAAAGCACGTTTTCCAACGAGGTATTCAAAGACATACCCTAAAACCCATGAGCAAAGCAAACAAGACATGAATGACGCTACTTGCTACTACTCGACTCGGCAATTTCGGATTGCCATTCTGCTATTGATGGTCGTTGGCCTGCTCAATGCCTGCGGTGGGGGCGACGCTGACCAGGCACAAGGTTCGGTGGGGGTCGGCACCGCGACGCTCGCATGGGATCCCGTCACGGATCCAAACCTCGCTGGCTACCGAATCTATTACGGGAC